>JBGUVZ010000068.1:0-5084 GCA_045220685.1 Oscillospiraceae bacterium
CTCATCTGCGATCTCGCGTATTCCGCCAGGAAATACAAGATTTTTTATATTTCCCGTACTCTCCTCAAGAACACCATTTTTATTCAGTTTGAAGCAGTTTATGCACTCGGCAAAGATACGCCTTACCAGATCAGGATAATCCTTTTCCGTGATATCGGTGACCCTTTCAAGTGTATATGTTTTTCCGTCTGAAAACTGTATCTTTTTAAGATTGATACAGTTTCTGAATGCAAATACATCGACCGCAATACGATCCTTTTTAAGGATAAGCTCCTTCAGTTCCGTATTTCCGGCAAATGCCCAGCTGCATATCCTTTCAGTTTCGTCGGGTATTTCAGCTGTTTCACCGCAGCCGACAGCATCTATGAGCAGACCGTTTACGATGTTGTAACGGACTTCGGCACGTCTTTTTTCAAGCCAGCCTGTTCCCGCAAACGTCAGCTTGCCGCTGTACTTAAACCCGGCCGGGAAGATAATATCCGTTACACGAAGATGATCACGGAAAGCCTCGTCCTCAGCTGAAACTATATCGTCCGGGATACGTACTTTCACGGCATCTCCCCTGTATTTCACTATACCGTACTTTGAATTCACTTCCAAGCAGGAATACACGCTTCCTATGATCTCCTGAACTCTTAGCGGATAGTGGTTTCCGGCACTGTTCATACTCTGTGCAAAACACGAAAAAGGATAGCATTCACCGTCAAGAATGACCGTATCTGCACAGGTACAGCCACGGAAAGCACCGCTCTGAAAAGATGATGCAGAATCGGTAGTGATAGTTTTAAGTCCGGAACAGTCGGCAAACGCGTGATATCCTGTATCTGCACCGTTAAGATTTATCTCACGAAGACTGTCACAGCGTTCAAATGCACGTTCGCCTATTGCACGGATATTCGTAAAATCAAAACTTTCAAGACTCACGCATTCATCAAAGCAGCGTCTTCCTATCTCAGAAACACCTTCTGAAACAGTTACCTTTCTCAATGACGAACAGCCTGCAAACAATTCGCTTTCAAGTACGGACACTCCGCTTATCTCTGCTTCTTCAAGATTTCTGCAGTAGGCAAATGCACCTTTACCGATCTTTCCTGCCAGAACGCTCACCTTTTTAAGTGACGGACATTTTTCAAATGCATACTTTTCAATGATACAGCCCGGAGCATTTATCACTACAGACTTAAGTTCCGGACAAGCTGAAAATGCGTATTTACCGATGACGACCGGCTTGTCACATACAAACTCCGTGACCGTTTTGTTATCACAGAAACTGTACGGAGCTATGTCATCACTGCCGTATGCTCTCTCAGGTTCACGTACTGCCGGTGATGTTCCTGTTTCAAATCCGGCAACTTCAAGGCTTACGCAGCCTCTGAATGCTGCATCACCGGTTTCACGAAGACTTTCCGGAACGTTGAAACGTATCAGTTTTCTGCAGTTTTCAAAAGCACTGCGGCATATCTTCTGAAGGTTTTCCGACATCACTGCAGACTGCATGCATACACAGTTTCTGAACGCATTTTCATGCACCTCACGTACGGTATCGCTCATTATAACACGGCCAAGCTTTTCATTTCCCTCGAAGCAGCTCTCACCTATGATCTCTATCCCGTCAGGTATGGTCACACGCTCCTCGCTGCCGGTGTACGACATGAGTATTTTTCCGCTTATATAGAAGTCACTCATTACCTGATTGCTGATGCGTTTTACGATATACGGAATATCTTCACCGCAGTTTATACCGCTGATGCGGTAATTTTCATTTCCGATGATAACATTCTTTAAATTGCTGCATCCTCTGAATGCACCGTCGTCTATAACGATACTGTCATTTTTAAAAGTTATCTGTTCGAGGTTTATGCAGTTGCCGAACGCATTGGTACATATACGTCCGGTGCTTTCAGGAAATGATATCGACACTATTCCCTTTTTATCAAAGAAGCAGCCTTTTCCGATCGTTTTTATCCCGTCAGGAAGTTCAAAAGATCTCAGATTAACGTTCAGTTTATTCAGCACGCCGTCTTCGTATTCGAGTGACTGATAGATACTTCCGGCAATGGCACGCACCACAGGATGAACATCAGTTTCAGAGATAAGTGCTGATATCAGGTTGTCCGACTGATATGAAAACCCGCCGGAAAGATCAATTTTCTTTATTCCGAGACAGCCGGTAAAGACATCCTTCATGAAATTTGAGCATTCGATATCACTGCTGAACGCTATCTCACGAAGTCGTGTGTTATTTGCAAATGTCTGCATTTCGAGGCGTTTTACACCGAAAGCTCTTATGGTCTGCAGGCTGTCGCAGAAAAGAAAAGTGCCTTTTCCAAGGGCTGTGACCGAATCCGGAAGGATCACAGACACAAGTGAATGACATCTGTGAAAAGCCAGGTCTCCTATCACCTTAAGGCTGTCCGGAAAATTTATACGTTCAAGCTTTCTGCAGCCTTTGAAAGCATTATCCCTTATTTCGGTAAGTCCTTCAGGCAGAGAAACATCGGTTATCCACGCCATGCCTTTGAATGCTCCTTCGCCTATTGCTGTAATGCCTTCCGGCACGGTAACGCTGTGTTCCTCGCCTGTGTAACTTACGAGCACCCCGTTTTCGATTATTAGATCTTCACGCATCTTCTTTCTCCGTTTCTCCGAATATCATTGTTATCACTTTCTTTAATTCCTGCATGTTCCCGCTCATGTACATATCCTGTTTAAGTGTCTTTGTACCGGGGATCTTTTTCATGAAATACGACGCCAGTTTTTTTATATAGTCCATGGCGGCCATCTCATCAAAGCATGACTGTGCGATTTCGATCTGTTCCATCATAAGTGAATATTTTGTTTCTCCGGTCTCTTTTCCTGTAAGTTCGGCAAAGATCATGGGATTTTCCATTCCGTAGCGGGCTATCATCACTCCGTCAGCACCCGTTCTGTCCATCATTTTCACGGCATCTTCCTCGGAATAAATACCACCGTTTGCTATTACAGGTATATTCACCGCTTTTTTCGCCGCCTCTATGTATTCGTACAGAGGTTCACCATCGTACATCATATCCCTCGTGCGGCCGTGTACAGTTATCATATCCGCTCCCGAATCTTCACACATTCTTGCAAACTCGGAAACAACAATGCTCTTTCTGTTCATGCCCGGTCTGAATTTTACGGTCACGACCTTGCCGCTTCTTTTGCACGCTTCGATTATTCTTGAAGCCAGAGGCAGATCACGGGTCAGCGCACAGCCTTCCCCGCTCTTGATGATATTAGGTACAGGACACCCCATGTTGATGTCAACGATGTCGTAGTCAGCTGTGTATTCACCTTTGCAGGCGTATTCAAAAGCAGACGGTACTGAGCCGAGAAGCTGAACTGCCTTGAGCGTTTCCGCTTCGTCCGTATAGAGCAGCTTTGCCGTCGCCCTGTCATTGTATTTCAGTCCGTTCGCACTGACCATTTCGGTAAACGCAAGACCTGCACCGAGTTTTCTGCACATACGCCGGAAAGGATAGCTTGTATATCCGGCAAGCGGAGCCATAAGAACATTCGATTCCGCAGTTATATTTCCTATATGAAGCTTCTTCAGATACACTTCACTGAATCTTTTCATTTGCTTTCCTCATCTTTTCACCATACCGTGCGTATCAGCCGGTACACACGGATCATATTTCACGCGGAATCCGGGTTTTCTGTTTATACAGATCCGGCACGAAGTTCCGCAATTTTCTTCGCAAGTGCTGTATATGCTGTTTCCGGATCATCGATATCCGCCACAGTTTTCTCCATCGGACAGATATCTGTTCCTTTACGGTTTATTATTCTGTCAGTCAGAACGTCATAGCTACACGGGATACCGTGGGTTTCAAGAAAAGCTTTCCCGCTTTCAGACATCACCCTGCCGTGAACACTTACGATGCCGGCCTTTGTAAACAGCATCGCTGCAGCCTTGCCGACTATCACATCAGCTACGGAATATCCGGTTAAGTCTCTGCCCTCTGAAATAAACCTCATCATCGGAGAGATCCCTCTGCCGTCATCGGTGAAGAATTCTCCGCCGCGGCACAGACATATCGAATGACCTTCAAGTCCCCTTATCGCAATCTCTGTATCAGTCATCTTAATTCTCCTTTGCAAGCAGTTTCTTAAGACAGATGACAATGACAGGGACAAGCAGAGCCTGTACTGCAAGACCGATAACTCCTGTCCTTATCTGTCCCCATATCATCGCCGGTGTAAAAGCTGTAAAGTGCTGGCACAATGTTACCGCTCCGAGGAACACTGCGCGTCCGCTGATCTGTGCAAGTATTACTGCCGGGAATGCAAGCAGTCCGTTTTCTGATATTTTCTTCGAAAAGAGGCCGGAAACTGCCGCAAATACCGCAAGTTCAAGTATCATAAACGGTAATCTTGCCGCAGCAGGCATCGGATTTCTCATAGCGGATGTTATAAGAAAGCTGACTACCGGTGAAAGCATACCGACTGCAAGTCCCCATTTTGTCCCGAGCACGCATCCGCCGATAAGCACCGGAAGATACATAGGGAGCCATTTTACGCCTCCCGGCATACCGAGAGCAAGATGAACAAGCTGCGGGAGGATGACTGCCAGTGCAATAAGACCTGCAGACACGACCGTCTTAAGTTTTATCTTCGTGCCAGCTGGCACGTTTCTTAATGTAAGAGCATTTTCAAGCATTTTTTCATTTCTCCTTGATGGTTTATATTGAAACTTTATATGGTTTTGATTATACCACAAAAACAGGCCGCATACAAGGATATGATTTTTCAGAGCGAAAAGCGGCCATCCCGGATTGATTCCCGGAATGACCGCCTCTTTATTATTCGGAGATAATTACTTCTTTGTAAAGTTAGCTGTGATGCCTGATGCCTGGCCTGGTGTTACTGTTATTGTATCACCGCTGCCCTGGACACCTGTCCAGCCTGAGAATGTGTATCCTTCAGCCGGTACAGCCTTGATCGTTACAGTGTAGTCGGTAAAGTATGTACCGCTCCACTTGCCGCTCTTTGTATCTGCTGCAACACCGTTGATAACGAGCTTACCGCCGTTTGCATCGTTTACGGATGCTTCAACTGTC
>JBGUVZ010000069.1:0-10703 GCA_045220685.1 Oscillospiraceae bacterium
ACGTCAACAACGAACGCATCGCACCAGTACTTGCTTGTAGGAGTGATCTCCGAAGGATCTTCAGGATCATCACTCTTTTCAACCGGCGGAGGCGGGAAGTCCGGTGTTACCTTCATTGAGTCGTCACCGAAATAGTGATAGAGACCAGCGCAGGCACCTACGAATGCGGCGTTGTAGTCGATGGTAACTTCGTTGTAGATGTAGTCGGCAGTAACGTCGATGTGATTGTCATCAAGGTCTGGTCCGCCTACGAGCGCACCGTAGAGAACGTAACGCTGTTCATCTGTATCCTCACACTTTGAAAGACCTGAAGATGCTCTGTGGTGAGGAAAACGTGCTGATGTTTCATTGTATCCTACAATGTAGCAGCGGTTTAACGGGTTTTCACCGAGGAGGTAGTCCATCTGTGACTTAGCCCATTCGCCGTACTTGGATGTCTTGTCGCCATGATATTTATCGTAAACAAGAGCAAGGAACTGAGTTGCTGTATTGTAACGTGCAGAACCCCACTGGCTTAAGAATGAATATCCTGCCGGGCTTACCTTCGGGGTATTACCGGTCATCCAGTTGTCGATGAGCTTTGCTATCTGGCTCCACCAGTCAACTTCCTCATAGGCTGTCTTGTTCTGGAGTTTCTTGTATTTTTCAACCCATTCAGTACTTTCAAGACCTACGCTGTTTGTAACCTTCTTGCCGTACAGGTCATCTGCCTGAGCGAGCATTGTAAGAACTGCTGCCCATGTATCGTTCCAGCAGTATGTCCAGCATGAAGGAGCATAGTAGTCAACAAGGCTTAAAACTATGTCAAGGTATTTTTCCTCGCCTGTAGCAAGATAGAGGCTGATGGCTGCATAGCAGTAGTCGTCTTCCCACTTTGTAGATGTGTAGTAGCCCTTGCCGCCTTCCTTGTTTACAGCCTTTTCATCGGCGCGTTCAGCAAATTCGAAAAGTGCAAGTGAGTACTTAAGACATTTTTCTGCGTATTCAGGATCAGATTCCTTGAATACCAGATAAGACATTGTAAGTGAAGCAGAGGTAATTGACAGAACGTCTGTGGAAACAAGTTCGTCTGTTGCGAACCAGCCCATACGCGGCATTTCGTCAACTTCCGGTGCGTTCCAGTACTGATGATCTATGTCACCGTCGCCTACCTGATAGCAAAAAGCGATTGCCTTGCCGTCCTCATCAAGGTAGGTACATTTCATGTAGTAGTCGTTGAAATATCTTATAATAGTTTCAGCGTGGTCGTCCTGACCAGTTGCCTTGTAGGCATCCATGAATTCGTAGTAGCCCCAGCCCACTGCTGCACCGGAATATCCTTCAGGCATACCGAATTTAACATGGTCACCGGCATCGTGAAAACCGCCGGCTACGTCAACACATCCGTCACCGTCCGGATCAAGGATGTCCTTGTTCTCTGCGATAAATTCCGCTGACATGTTTGTGTTTTCGTCGTCAAGCGGAAGCTTTGCATCGTATACGTGGCAGTCGTCACGCCATGTGTATCTTGTGTTTTCGCCTACTTCAGTTCCGCACATGTTTGCGTCGTAGAAATACATTGAATACTGAAGTGCCTTGGCGTAGTTCTTTTCGACCTCTGCTGCATTTACTGAGGTGATTCCGGCAGGAAAATATGCAGCGGCCTGACCGAGTAAGAGGAGGCTTGTAACAGCTGCCTTAATTCTGAGCGCGTTGTTTCTGTTTTCCATTGCTCTTCGTCCTTTCGTTTTTTGTGAAAGTGATCATACTACTTTTGATACTATTATTAATAGTATATTTGTTATCATACTGTTTTTTCGAACAGTATGATATCCGAAAAAAATCCCATCACCTTTTATTTTAACATATTTAAATGCGAAAGTAAATGCAAAAATCCGCAGATTACATTCGTAATCTGCGGATTTTAGGTTATTTCATTTTTTCTGTAAGTTCTTTATAGTAAAGAAGTATGCCGTTTTCGAGGGACGATTTCTTTATTACTGTGTCGGTGTAGGTGCCGTTTTCTACTATATAGAGAAGCTTGTCATCGTCTTCTTTTTTGTAGAATTCAAGAACGTAGTCCTTTCCTTCCCTGAGTGTGTAAGTGATCTTAGCCTCAGGAGTCATGTTTTTAAAACTTGCTGGTGCTGTTTCGCAGACTTCGTCGTAGTTCATACCTGTTATGGCATTGATAAGGTTATTGAAGGTTTCGAGTATTGACTCATCTTCACGGTTTACATCCTTACCGTTTACCTTGTATGAAGAAGTCTTTCCTTCAGCAACTATGTAGTTGTATTCGATATTGATCTCTGTTCCGAGAATATCCATATCAAAGTTGCTGATGTTTTCGAAACTTTCCTGATGCAGTCTCTTGTAAAGGATATCTTCGATCTTTGAGCCAAAGAAACCGAGATCAGCAGTTCTGAAAATATAGATCTGGTCAATTGCTCTGTCGTATGCGTAAATGTACTGCTTGGCATCATCATAATAATTGCCGAAGATAACATTTATGCTTCTCTCGTCAGATGAAACTTCTATCTGGTAGGAAGGATTGTCGAATCCGAATTTCTTAAGATCAGTAAGTTCTTCGTCGATAAATGTTACACACTCAGCGCGTATAAGCAGTGCTGTGATCGACTCGACGCCTGCGGAATTTACAACACCCTGCGGGAAAGGAGAAGCAAGTTTCCACTCTCCTCCGTCCTTGTTGATATCATAAACAACCGTACCGTGATCAATATACTTCAGATGTGTGATTGCAGCCGTACTTGAAGCATCAAAAAGGAGTTTATCCTTAAGATCATCGAGTTCAGGGCTGATGCTGTCCTTGTCATCGGAAGATATAATATATATAGTATCACTTCCGGAAGATTTGAGATACCATGAAGTATCGCCAGGTACCTGTTTGCCTATCTCGGCTGTATACTCTTTTCCGTCATTAAGCTTATAGCCAAGCTTTACAGGATCCTTAAGTCCGTATGCGGCAAGATCATCAGCACCGTTTTCAGTAACTATCTTTGTCGCAGTAAGTTTGCTCATGGCTGTTGCCATTTCAACAAATCTGTCAGCACTGAATCTGAACTGATCGCCCTTGGTTATCTCCCAGCCGTTGCCTGTAAGCTGGAAGTAATATTCGCCGGAGCTGTTTTTGATGCTCATGTTTGTGATATCCATAGGATCGAAATCAAAAACTTTAAGTTTCTGCATTTCCTCATAAGCTTTTTTGGTGTCATTGTTTTTCTTGACAAGCACACCGAAATAAGCGCCTGTTGCAATAAGTGCTGCAATAATAAGTCCGATAAGTAATTTCATGTACCGCTTTATCATGCGTTATGCCTCCTAGCCCATACTATTACGCCTGATGCTGCAATAAGTACAGGTAATGCTATCATAATTACAAGAATAATGTTTCCTGTTTTTCTGTCAGGGATCGTGATATAATCTGTTGCAGAAACCCTTGTAGGGAACGCATCGCTGGAATTGATCTTGTCCATCCAGCTTACTGCGGAAAGGAAGAGATACGGTCCGAGTGATGCAGCACCGGCTTCTGCGATTTCCTGGTTAAATTCATCACGAAGGAAATCGTATGAACCTGAAAGGAAGAGTTTGCTTCCGTTTCGGGCTGAATCCGTTGCATTAAGTGCAATAAGATACTGTCCGCCAGGAGATTTATAATCTGAATCGTTTCTGTTCCCGCCGTATATTTCATCAAAAGCAGTATACTGGACTGCTGTGGATTCATCAAAAATAGTACCTACAAGGAATTCCTGCTTGACAGAAGTGGTTCCTTCATTGTCATCCGTGCTCTGTGTAGAATAGAAGCTTCGTGAGTTCGGCATGTAAAGTGTAGGCTGAAGATTTTTCAGAGCAGATGTGAAATCATTGTCCTCGAACTGACAGAGGATGGAATAACGGTCCTCATTCCAGCAATTTGATGAACTTGTTTCATAGATCCTGTCATAGTTCATTTCGACCTCGTATGTCGCAAGAATATCTTCGATATTTACGAAAACTGTCTTTGTGGCTACCGGAGCAAGGAACATTGAAAGATTTCCCCCGTCTTTTGCATAGTCGAGAAGAACGTTCTTTTCCTCTGCAGTAAGATCCTTCTGAGGTGCTGCCATTACAACAGTAAGTGCATCTTCCGGAATCTTCTTTTCAGCAGCTATATCAAGTGTCTTTATTTCGTAATTATTGCTTTTTATAGCTCCCGCGAGATTTTTACATGTATCAGGATCTGCCTCATCATGTCCTGTAGTAAAGTAAACCGTCGGTGTGATGCCGCTCTGCAGATAGCTTATAGCTCCGAGGATGGCATTTTCACCGTAGAATTCAACGCTTCCGGTTTCTTTATTGGTCTGGAAAAGAGTCATGAACTGGATCGATCTTTTTCTTCCGTTACATTCAAGAACAATGTCGCCGGCACTTAAGTTCATAAGATTGTCCGGATCGAGTTCCTCTACCTTTCCCGGTTCGCTGATAACGTCTATTTCGGTAAGGTTTATCTTATCGAACTTTTCCATCTGACGCATAGTCTTGACAAACATGTCAGCCATCATATATTCAGCTTCGCCCGGTTCAGATCCTTCATAAAGAAGATCCATGTCGTAGAGAACCGTCATGTTTACCGGTTTATCAAGATTTGCAAGCGTTTCGGAAGCCGAATCACTGAGAGAATATGCACTGAACGGTGTAACGTCTATAGCCTTGTCCGCCTTTGTAAAGATCAGGTTAAGCGGCACGGCAACAGCGAGAACGGCAGCAGCAGCGATCCAGGCAATGGTATTTACCTTCATTCCTTTTTTCATACTCATGCTGCTCACCCCCTGCTCCAGCGTCTTTTTTCAACTGAGATCATTGTCCAGCAGAGGAAAACGCCGATGAAAGTTACGTAGAAAACAACGTCTGAAAGACGGAACACACCGGTGGCAAAACCTTCGAATCTTGCCTTCGGTGATACAGCTGTGAGAAGTGATGAAAGAACAGGCTTTCTCTGCATCCATTCAATCGTGCTGAAACGATCCATAAACCAGAGCACAAGCATTGCAGCTTCGCCGAAGATAGCGGCGATTATCTGGTTTTCAGTAAATGAAGAAACCAGCATGCCGACTGCAATACATCCCATACCCCAGAGAAAGAATCCAAGGTAGCCGCAGACAAGGCTTCCCCATCTTACTTCACCGTAGATGGCTGTAAGTATCGGGTAAAGGAAAGTAAATGCCATAATCATCGCAAACACAACACCGCAGGCAAGGAACTTGCCCATTACTATTTTAAATACATTGAGCGGTGTTGACATGAGCAGGACTTCCGTATTCATTCTTCGTTCCTCGGCGAAGGTCTTCATAGTGAGCATAGGCACGAGGAAGATGAAGTAGAAGAACTGGTTGTAGAAAATTGCAGGAAATGAAAACTGCAGATTGAGCTTCGTAAGAGATGTTATCCACTGGATGAAGCTGAGTGAGTAGATAAGCACGAACAGCGCGCTTATTACATAAGCCAGCGGAGAATAGAAGTACGACTGCACTTCCTTTTTGAATAACGAAAACATATATAAAATTCCTTTCGAATATTATTCACTGTCAGCATTTTTCTCGTCGCTGTTTTCAGAAGCAAGACCGGAATATGATTTTCCGCGGGTAACGCTTGCGAATACATCTTCGAGTGAAACAGAGATCTTTCTGATCTCGGCAATGGAGAATCCGGCTGCTATCATACCTGAAACGACAGCATTTCTTGTTTCCTCGCTTTCGAGTTCAATCTTGAACTCGCTTAAGTTCTCGTCGAGGAAGTTGATCTCCATAATGTTCTTAATGCCTTCGATCTCCTTAAGAGCCTTTTCAGTATCAGCGCAGGTACCTTCAACGCGGAGAATATAAACGATGTCGTCTGAAGAACCTGTAAGGTGTTCCTTGGTGTCGATTGCTTTGATCTGTCCCTTGTCGATGATAACGATACGGTCACAGACTGCACTTACTTCCTGAAGTATGTGCGAGCTGAAAATAATAGTATGGTCCTTGCGGAGCATGTTGATGAGATTACGTACCTCCATGGTCTGGTTCGGGTCAAGACCAACGGTAGGCTCGTCGAGGATGAGTACCTGCGGATCACCGATAAGAGCCTGGGCAAATCCGACACGCTGTCTGTAACCTTTTGAAAGGTTCTTGATAACACGGTTCTTCATATCGGTTATCTTGAGTCTTGACAGCGCCCTTGCCACCTGATGCTCGCGGTCCGCCTTCGGTACTTCCTTTATTCCGGCAACAAATCGGAGATACTCGATAACCTTCATATCAAGGTAAAGCGGAGGAAGTTCCGGCAGATAGCCGATCTTCTTCTTTACCTCCTTCGGATTGTCCGCCATGCTCATGCCGTCGATAAGAATCTCGCCGGAAGTCGGAGGAAGATATCCGACTATCATGTTCATGGTAGTTGACTTACCGGCACCGTTAGGTCCGAGAAAGCCTAGGATCTCGTTTTTGTTGGCCGTAAAGCTGATGCCTTTAACGGCTTGGATCTGACCGTAGTTCTTGGTCAGGTTCTTGATTTCGATCATGTTATGCCATTCACGCCTTTCTATTTTTATGCTTATATAAAAACCATTATAAAGCTGTGGCCGAAGACCCACAGTACGGTTAAATATTATACCATAGAAATGTGTATAATATGTGTACAAACGCTCCCTTCCACAGATTTTTTTAGATAAAATCACAGTCAGAACAAGTAACAGAACACATCCGAAACAGCATATGTAACAATACATATTTTCAGTATACGCTATAAAATAAATCCAACTATTCGCAATATGCTCTATTAGAAACAGTGATTTTGTAAGATAACACAAAAGTTGCTCTTTTAATCGACACTTTATAATACAATAATATCTGATTTATCTAAAATATTTTTTTGAAGTTTGTATATTTATCGGGGGTTGACAAACAAATATTTGTGTATTACAATAATTAAAGAGAATTATGATAAATACGTGTAAACTTTTTTACACCGAATTATCACTATTCTGCACGGTACGCATTATTTTTTAATAATCCAAAAATTTCGAGAGGAGAATTATGAAAATGGTTCTTAAGAAGACAAAAAAAGCAATTGCTTTCGCGCTTTCCCTTTCCATGCTCGCAGCAGTAGCATCACCAATCACAGCTTCTGCTAAGGTAAACGGCAAGGCAGGCAGAACACTTCCTGAAAAGTTCGGCGACGATACTTACAAGAATATGTTCAACTCACTCTATGATGACGTTGTTACAAACGGTACAAAGAACGGCTACCTTTCAAAGGACGGTATTCCATACCACGCTGTTGAAACAGTTATCGTTGAAGCTCCTGACTACGGTCACGAAACAACATCAGAAGCTATGTCATACCTCGTATGGATCGCAGCTATGAAGGATAACCTCGACGGCAAGTCAGGCGAACTTTCAAAGGCTTGGAAGGTAATGGAAACAATGATCCCTGATATGCAGAAGGGCTTCATGACAAAGACTGAACCATCAGCTACATATTCAGACGAATGGGAAGAACCAGAAATGTATCCAACAGATATGGCTACAGGCAACAATGGTCTTAACCCAATTCACAAGGATTTCTGCTCAGCATACGGCTCAGACAGCGGTCTCTACCTTATGCACTGGCTCGCAGACGTTGATGACTGGTATGGATTCGGCGGCGGCAGCGGCAAGTTCACATTCATCAACACATTCCAGCGTGGTGAACAGGAATCATGCTTCGAAACAATCCCACAGGGCTGTATCGAAGAACTCAAGTACGGTATGACAGGCAGAGGTATCAAGGGTGCTTTCACAACAGAAGACAAGGTTGCTGAACAGTACGCTTACACAAATGCTCCTGACGCTGAAGAACGTGCTATCCAGGGTGTTTACTGGGCAAACAGATGGGGCGTTGGCGACTCATCAGTAGAAAAGCTCGCTGGTAAGATGACTGACGAACTCCGTAACGACATGTTCGACAAGTACTACAAGAAGATCAGCGAAACAACAACAAAGAACGATACATCAGCAGGTTATGACGGTGCTCACTACCTCATGGCTTGGTATACATCATGGGGCGGCGCTCTCGACGGTTCATGGACATGGCAGATCGGCTGCTCACATGCTCATCAGTTCTATCAGAACGCTCTCATGGCTTACGCTGCAGTTGACAAGAAGCATGACTGCATCAGCTCTAACATGAAGGCTACAGGCGCTGCTAAGGACTGGGAAGAATCATTCGAAAGACAGCTCGAATTCTATGAATGGCTCCAGACTCCAGAAGGCCCATTCGCTGGTGGTGCTACAAACAGCTGGTCAGGAAGATATGTTGAATATCCTTCAGGCAGAGCTACATTCCACGGCATGGCTTACGTTGCTCACCCTGTATACGCTGACCCAGGTTCAAACGGCTGGATCGGTAACCAGGTATGGTCAACACAGCGTATTGCTGAACTTTACTGGGCTGCTAAGGAAGACGGCGATACAAAGACTGCTGACAGATGTAAGGCAATGCTCGATCTCTGGGTTAACTGGTTCACAACAAACGTTAAGTGGAACAAGGCAGATGCAGACGGTACACAGGTACCATTCCAGATGCCATCAGTACTCGTTTGGGGCGACAACGCTCAGCCTGATACATGGGACGGCAAGAAGCCAGCTAACTCTAACCTCACATTCACAATCGGTGACTACGGCTACTCAGATGTTGGTTGCTTAAGCTCACTTGCTAACACAATGCTCTGGTACGCAGCAGCTGAAGGTGTTAAGGCTGGTTCAACTGACGGTTCTGAACTCGGTATCAAGGCTTACAACCAGGCTAAGGCTCTCATCGATGCTATGTGGGTAATGTACCGTGACGATATCGGTGTATCACAGACAGAAACAAACGGAAGCCTTTCAAGAATCTTCGAACAGGATGTTTGGGTTCCTAAGACATATGACGGCAAGATGCCTAACGGCGATGCTATCAAGAACGGTATCAAGTTCATCGACATCAGAACAATGTACAGAGATGACGCTGAATTCAAGAAGCTCGAAGACTACTATAACGAACACAAGGATACTAAGAAGTTCGAACTCAACTACCACAGATTCTGGCACATCGGTGACTACCTCATGGCAGTTGGTACAATGGCAACTCTCTTCCCAGAAGCTGTTCCTGACAAGGATTACGCTATGGACAAGGAAGTTCCTGAAGATCGTTATAACAATACAAAGGAAGCTAGAAAGGGCGGAGAAGGCAGCACAACTACAACAACAGAGCCTACAGTAGAGCCTACAAAGTCTGCTGATCCTACAAAGACTCCAGACCCTACAAAGACTCCGGATCCAACTAAGACTCCAGAAAAGTCTCCAGAGCCAACTCAGACAACTACACCATCAGAAACAACAACACCAGATGACAAGACTCTTCTCGGTGACGTTGACTGCAACGGTACAATAGACGTTTCTGACCTTTCAACACTTTCACTCAGCCTCGTTGACAAGAAGGAACTCAAGGGTCAGTCATTCAAGAATGCTGATGTTACAAAGGACGGTAAGGTAGACCTTACAGACCTTGCAACACTCAAGCAGTACCTCTCAAAGAAGATCACAAAGTTCTGATCTTAAAAACCAATAAAAAACTTATAATTTAGTGTTTTACGCTGTATCTGATTCGTCAGATACAGCGTTTTTTATTTGCATCTTTCCGAATGTACAAATCGGCTAATAGTAACCGAAAAATTTTCTATATCGTTTAATGTATCTGTATAGTGACTTTTAGGCGGGACTGTGATATAATATAATAGCGTAGGCAAACATACAAGGTTTGCATTGTAAAGGGGCTGTAAATTTCTGAATTACAGCAATTTTTTTGATTTATTTGTTTATTTTTTCATTAATCGCGGAGGTTTAAGATGGCGGGCAGCAGTTCGGGAAAAAAGCCTGTGGCACGTAGGATCCACAAGGGCAGAGTCGGCGGATGTTTAACAGTATTCGTTATTATTTTCATTCTTATCAGTACACTTATCAACGGATGCACAAAGAAACATAATCTTCAGAAACAGAAGGAAAACTCGGAAACAAGCGTTTCAACCACGGTAAATGATCATTCTTCTTCTGAAACTGAAACTAAAAAAAGTGAATATATAATAATCGTCGATCCCGGTCACGGCGGTGAAGACGTCGGAAGTGCGAACGGAGACCGTCTTGAAAAGGTTGACAACCTGCGCTATGCGTCAGTTGTTTATGAAGAACTTCTTAACCGTGAAGGTATAAAGCCAATCATAACACGCCAGTCAAACGACACCTACATGAACAACGAAGACCGTGCAAAGTTTGCAAACGACGCCGGTGCTGATCTTTACCTTGCCCTCCACAGAAACAAGAGTGACGACCCGACTGCAAACGGACTCGAGATCTGGGTACAGCAGGATGCCACAGTAGTGGATGACGTCCTCGGCTTCAAGCTGAAAAATGAACTTACCAAGGTGGGCGTTCAGAACGACCGCGGTGTTCAGCACGGTTACACCAACGACAAGCAGAACAATTTCCAGATAATCGAATGGACTGACATGACTGCCTGCATTATTGAATTAGGGTTTATTTCAAACGATGAAGACAACAGGCTTTTTGATGCACACTACAAGGATTACGCAAAGGCTATCGCCGATGCTGTTGAGTCACTGTGCAAGGAAGGCTATCTTGATAAAGTAAAAGAACCGCAGTAATACTTTAGGA
>JBGUVZ010000070.1:0-2903 GCA_045220685.1 Oscillospiraceae bacterium
ATCTTGAAATGCTTTATAATGTTTTCAAAGAACTTTCAGAAAATGGTATTCAGGTGGTTATAACTACACACAGCACTGTCTTTATTGATTATGCTGTTCCTGATGAACTTTGGTATGCAACAAGAGATACGAATGGATGTCTTGTAATCGAATCTTTCAGAAGAATAAAGCATATAATGGAAAAACTTGATGATCTGTATCCCGGCGAGGCAGTACTGAGTACTTCGGATGCTGAAATACGTCGCTCTCTTCTCGAATATCGCGAACTTATCAGAAAGCAGGAAAATGCTGTATGATAGTTGTACTTTCAGGTGAAGGTCCTACAGATGTAGGAAAACGCGGAGATTATGATCCTATAACTTGCGATTACAAGTGGATCGAAGGATCGATACCAGTTATTATAAGAAGACTGCTTAAAGAAGAACTTGATTTACAGGTTGTTACATTTAAGCTCTATTGTGATAAAGAACTTATTCGCGAAACAAGGAAAAGTAACAGACATTCCAAAGGTCAGCGACGCAGATTCAGTGAAAACCGCGGATCTTCAGATACAGATTCCGAAAATATCAAAATAACAGGACACGCTGATGCTGCAAGACTTCTTGTACGAAGAGCGGCTGCAGACGGAATAGATTATGATCTTATCGGTGTATATAAGGATTCTGATAAAGCAGCAGGAACTAAAAAGGATCATCACAATGCTGTAAAAAAGTTCGAAGAAGTAGTTGATCAGATCGTAACCGGATTCAGAAGTGAATTATATGACAGAAACAATTTCTTTCCGGTCGTTCCGATAAGAATACTTGAAAACTGGCTTATCAGTGATTCGAAAGCTATAGAAGCCGTAAATGAAAAAGGAAAAGTATCAGTAACAGATTACAAAAATCCTGAAGATAAATGGGGCAATGAAGTTCCTGACAGCGATCATCCGAAAATCCTGCTTGAAAAGGAACTTTCAAAATGCCGTTCAGGCCTCAATCATAATGAAAAATGTGTTGTGATTGCGGAAAACATGGATTTTGATGTTGTTCGAAAGAAATGTTTTAGCTTTTCAGAATTTTACAATGCATTGTCAACAGCGTACTATTCAACAATTAATTAATACACGAAAAAAGCGAGGAACATCGAAATTCCTCGCTTTTTCATTTATGGAAAATCTGATTTGCGCAACTTATCAAACAAATCAGAATATTCTACGCTTTATCTTTTTTGCTGATTTGTACCGATGAAACGATTGAATAAATAATCACAGCCAAAAAGAGTGGGATTTCAAGAAGAATGATTCTGCTGTTGTTAAGAACTACAGATACTCCGATAACAATAAAAACCAGACACAAAATAAGAAAAACTATTGCCGTTTGTCTGTAATAAGGTTTCTTATCTATTGTTTCCCGTTCTTGTTTCGAGGCATAGATATATGTGTTGTTGAATAAGAAACCCTTATTATTGAAACTTCTGACGCTGATTATTAACGTTACAATCGCTAATGAAAAAATAGTAGCTGCAACGATCCATTCTGATAGAGTCATAGCGTTTTTCCTCCCAAATACTGATTTTATATATGTTCTTCAAGTTTTTGCGTTATTTCAAGCATCATTCGTTCTCACTTCAATGTCAGCCTTACCAGTATCTCCGTTATCTTCTCCATTGAATCTGCACAGCAGTATTCAAATCTGCCGTGGTAGTTGTGACCGCCGGTGCAGATGTTCGGGCACGGGAGACCGCGGAAGGAGAGGGCAGAACCGTCCGTACCACCGCGGATAGGCTGGATCTTCGGCTCAACTCCGAGTTCCTTCATAACTTCGCAGGCGTTGTCGATAAGGAACATAAACTCCGGTTCTATCTTTTCGCGCATGTTGTAATAAGTGTCCTTAATATTCACATCAACTGTTCCGTCACCGTAGCGGAGATTCAGCTGGTCGCCGATGCCGTACATTATAGCCTTGCGGTTTTCAAACAGCATTCTGTCGTGGTCCCTTATAAGATAAACAAGCTTTGCACTTTCCGTGCTGCCTTCAATACTCATAAGATGATAGAAGCCCTCACGTCCTTCGGTAAATTCCGGCCTCTGTTCAGCAGGGAGCATGGAGTCGAATTCCGCAGCTATACGAGCGGCATTGATCATCTTGTTTTTGGCTTCACCGGTGTGAACATTTACTCCCTTGATCTCGATCATAGCTGAAGCCGCATTGAATGTTTCATATTCAAGTTCGCCGATTCCGCCGCCGTCAACAGTATAGGCATAATCAGCGCCAAAGCGCTCCATATCAAAATTCACTGTACCGCAGCCGATCTCTTCATCAGGTGTGAAAGCAACAGCGACTGATCCGTGCGGTATTTCTGAATTGGAAAGGAGAGTATTGGCCATTGTCATTATCTCTGCGACTCCGGCTTTGTCATCGGCACCAAGCAGTGTTGTTCCGTCCGTTACAATGATCCTCTGACCTTTGTAGGCCTTGATCTCCGGATATTTTGCAGTTTCAAATACGATGTTCAGTTCCTTGTTGAGGACAATATCCTCACCGTCATAATTTTCGATAATACGCGGCTTAACATCTTTGCCGGAGGCCTCCGGAGATGTATCCATATGTGCGATAAATCCGAGAGTTTTACGGTTTTCGTACCCCGCCGAAGCCGGTATCTTCGCATAAACATAACAATGCTCCTCATCGTAATAAACATCAGCCGCTCCCATATCCGTAAGTTCCCTGTAAAGCAGTGACGCAAGATCACGCTGAACCGCCGTACTCGGAGCGGTTCCACTTGTTTCCGATGATGTAGTTTCTATTTTTACATATCTTAAAAAGCGTTCGATAACTTCGCTCATTTAAAATCCTTCTTTCTGTTTCGATATTTACCATTTAATTGTATCATATTTGTATGATGATGTAAAGTTTGAAAGA
>JBGUVZ010000071.1:0-8330 GCA_045220685.1 Oscillospiraceae bacterium
ACGCCGTGCGACATTGGTATTTTTACTGTATAGTCGCAGGCATCAATGGTGGAATCGAGGAGTCCGTCTCCTTCCGTTCCCATTATGACTGCAAGTTTTTCCTCCGAATTAAGGCTTTCATCGTCGATATCAACGGAATCATCGCGCAGAGCCATTGCCGCTGTGGCAAAGCCCATCTTCCGAAGCATTTCAGGATATTCGGTTATATCGGTTTCAATATATGTCCACGGCACCTGAAAAACTGTTCCCATACTCACACGGGATGACCGCCTGTAAAGCGGATCGGTGCAGCCTTTCGTCAGCAGGACCGCATCCATATTAAGAGCAGCCGCACTGCGGAATATCGCACCCATATTAGTCGGATTGACCACATTTTCAAGCACGGCTATACGTCTGGCATCTCTGCATATATCTTCGACAGATGGCATCCTCCTGCGCCGCATGGCACATATCGCACCGCGGATAAGCTTAAATCCTGTAATGTCGGTTATCTCATCATCGTCACCGGTATAGAGCGAAATATCGCCGCAGCGCGAAACGATATCCTTCGCCTCCCCGTCAATATCCTTCCGGCTCATCATAAGCGACACCGGTTCATATCCGGCATTCAGCGCACGTTCTATTACCTTCGGACTTTCCGCAATGAACAGCCCGAAGTCCGGTTCGTAATAATGATAAAGCACAGGCTCAGTAAGCGATGTGAATATCTCCGTCTCGTGCCTGTTTTCATTTGTTATTTCAATTATCTGCGTAGTAGTTCCTGCTTTCTTCATATTACTTCAGTGCGGAAAAATCATCAGGAGCATACTTTCTCGGAGCTTCTTCCCATTTATGAGACGAGATCAGTTCTGCTGCTTTTTTATATTCTGCTTCTGAAACTTCCTTGCCGTTCACCTTATAGTATGTCTTTTCATTCTCCAGGACTTCATTATCTTCAAGAGAAATAAGCTCAGTTAATTTCTGATTTTCATATTTATAAATCCATGAAAACTGATAACCCTGCCCCATATAACCTGAATAAACGAGATTATCTTCAGTACATACAGAGACACTGCCAAAGGAACCGAGATTAACCGCCTCGCCTTTTTCGTCGGTAACAGGTTCTGCTTTTCCGTTTGAATATCCATAAAATCTTACTCCTGCCGCATGGAAATCTCCATCAGAGATCAGAAGCTCAGGTACACCGTCAGAATCAAGATCTTTTATATCCCACTTCACTTCATTACTGAATTCAGAAGTCTTTGTATACTCAGTAATGGTATTCTGATACGCCTGTTTCCAGCCGTCATCTTTGATCTGCATCGAAGGATCAGTTTCCGGAACAGTTTTTTCAGTATTAAACAGTTCCGTCTTGAGCACATTCAGATCCATGATATTCACTTTGCCGTCATAGTTGACATCCAGATGATAAGCCGGCTTAGCATCCGCCGATTCACTGACCGGAAGTCCGTAAGCTGTGAGAATTACCGCAGCGGTCACTGCAGATGATAATAATGCTGTTACAATAGTGTTGTTTCGTGATTTTTTCATTTTTCATACTCCTTGGTTTGATTTTTCTCATCTTCGATCAATTCATTTGCAACATCAGTTTGAGTTTCTATACTCTGTTCCTTCATTTCTGAATATGATTGTACGATTTTCTCACAATCGGATTTCGAACCCTTACATATTTCCTTTTTATTTACACACAAGTTATCCATAAAGCTGTAACTGAAAGCTATATAAGGATCAAGAGCGGAATTCTTCATATCAGGATTCTTTTCTATGCCATAAATCACAGAATTAAGAACGTCCAGATAATGCTTATCTACACTTGTTACAAGGCGCACTATATCTATATCTTTACCAGTATAAGTGATTTCAGAATACTTATTCTCATTTCTTTTCTTTCTTAATATCGCTAGAATCTTCTTACTTTTGTCAACATTGTCCCTAACGCTATCATTAAGAAGAGAACAAGGTCTATGATATTCATTACCGATTTGTACAAATGCCAAACACCAGCGATGCGTTCCGGCAATACTGTTCGCAATAAGTTTAGGTCTGTTGTTGTTATAGTCACCGACCTGATTAGCAGTATGAGCAATATTCATCGCCTGATTCAGAATATCAAGTTTTATTTCTGTTGTACCGTCCTTTTTAAATGTAAAATCCTTGTTAGAAAGATTACCATCAATCGCCTTATCAAAAAATAGTTTGTTAACATTCTGACCTTTTAGCAAAGGAACGGCACCTGTTAAATGCAGAAAATTCTGTTTTGTAAATGTAAAACGTAATAAATCAGGTTTATCTTTATCTCCAAATACAACTAATAAATCGCGGTTTAGCAATTCTTTATCATAAATGCGAGCAGCAGATACTATTTGACTGACTGCCTGTGCATTATTATACTTCATATTTCCTCCAGTAAATTTAAAAGGGAGAAACATCGCCGCAGCATCCGTTTCTCCCTTTAGTGTCTGATTTTTCCGTTGTCCGCCAACAACCGCCGCTCTCAAAACGGCATGGGATCAGGTTTTTCCGTTGCCTGCCAACACTGCTGCTCTCAAAACAGCTTGCGTTCGGATTGAAGTCGTGTCAGACCACGTCAACAACTTCTGTTGTTACTATTATTATACATCATTTTATGCCAATTGTCAATCTTTAAAACA
Source organism: Oscillospiraceae bacterium (assembly GCA_045220685.1). Classification (GTDB taxonomy): domain Bacteria; phylum Bacillota; class Clostridia; order Oscillospirales; family Ruminococcaceae; genus HUN007. The sequence goes on from JBGUVZ010000071.1 coordinate 2,652, forward strand.
AACCACATGACTCAGACGGCCACACAGTCTTTTTCTGTAATCGGTGATTTTCCAGTCTGCGACTGGAAAATTTCTATTTTATTTTCCGAAGGAAAATACTCCATATTCTATGCTGTAGCACAACAATTCATCTTGCTTTTCAATTCACGTTTGCGTTCATACATAAGCTTGTCTGCGCGTTCGAAAACGTCGTGAAAACTCTGGTATTTGCCGTCTTCATAGTCAGTTATACCAAGCACAAGTAAAAAAATGAATAACGGTCAGATGTAGATAACTGTATCTTCAAGCGGTTTCTTATCTGAATGAAGCTTTGCAGGGTGACTGTCGGCAGACGGATAGCCCAGAGCAACCATCATTGCTGGGACATGATTTTCAGGCAGATTGAACGCTTTTCTCACCTCATCGGAATTAAATCCGCGGATCCATAAACTGTGAACACCGAGTTCTGTAGCTTCAAACATCATGTGAAGTGCAACGGAACTTGCATCCTGTTCACCGCAATTGTATCCTTCTTCACGAGGATTGTGCCATACTTCATCCTCATCATAGCACACAAGAAGTACAAGCGGGCATCCGGAAAGAGAAGCTTTTGTGCTTATCGCCTTTTCCTTCGCCTCTTCGCTCTTGATAACATATATCCTCTGTGGCTGATAGTTACAGCCAGTAGGTGCAAGCCTTCCGGCTTCAAGAATAAGCTTAAGCTTTTCATCCTCAACCGGTTTTGAATCAAAATATCTTTCTGAGAATCTTTCCTTTGCAAGTTCAAGAAATGTCATTGTGTTTTCCTCCTGTCATTTAATAAAGTGATTTAATACATCAATTATACCATTCACAGTTCCTGTTTTCAACATTTTCGCATTAAATGTCCGTTTTTTCTGCAACCGGCTATTGATTTCTCCTGTTATATGTGTATAATAGAATTATATTATTACGAAGAGTCACTCACATCGAAAGGAAGTACATCATGAAGAAGAACATTTTTACGAGAAGCTTCGCAGCTTTACTCTCGTTATGCATGATTGCAGGAATTACATCTTGCGCATCGAAAGAAGTGAATGAACCTGCATCGAACACTCCATCCGACGATGCAAAGGAAAAATATATTGCACTTACTTTTGATGACGGGCCGAATACAACAACGACTAATGAAATCCTTGACATTCTTGAAGAGTACGATGTCAAAGCAAGCTTTTTCCTTATTGGAGACAACATTGACTATAAAAGCGAAAAAGCCGTCAAGCGTGCGCATGATATGGGATGTGAGATCGATAATCATTCAAAATCTCACGACTATATGGATAACATGAGTACGGACAAGATCAAAGAAGAGATCAAGTACGTCGATGACTATGTATACAAGATCACAGGTGAATATCCATCCTTTTTCCGCCCGCCTTATATAGCGGTCAGTGACGATATGTACAGCGCAATTGATATCCCGTTTATATGCGGTAAAGGATGCGACGACTGGATGGATGACGTAACTGCAAAACAGCGTGCAAATACTGTTATACAAAATGCAAAGGACGGCCAGATCGTTTTACTGCATGATGCAGAAGGCAATAAACAGACAGTCAAAGCACTGAAGACGATCATCCCGACACTTCAGCAGGAAGGCTATACCTTTGTTACGCTAAACGAATTATTTGAATGCAAGAACGTCGAGCCGGATGAAGATCATATGTACAGTATTGTACCGGATACTGCTGCATAAGAAAACAGATTAGCTAATGGCCGATAATAGTAGTTTTTTCTATTGATAACTCATCATCTCATGCGATCCATTGAAAACTAACGTCAAAACTCGCAAAAGTTTTCAACGGCGATAATATTAGACTGGAAATCTGAACCGTTATAACAAAAGCTGCACGCGTGCAGCTTTTTTCAATTGCGTCAAAGACACCACCATATCATTACGCCATAAGACCACATACTATTTTTTCTTGACTCGATAATCAAATAATGTTATCATAAATATCGTAATTAAAAACAGAGCGTTTTGAAAGGATATCATATGACATTTGCAATTCTAAAAATCATCAGAAAAGGTGAAAAACCACCTGTATGGCGTAGAATGCGAGTACCGATAGAGATTACATTCGCACAGCTCGCAGTTATTCTTGAAAAAGTCCTTGAAATTAAAGAAACAGATAAATATCAGTTTGATTTTTTTCGTAAATACAGAATGATGGAAATAACTGATGAAACGGTTTATGAAAACACCTATTCCTATACATATCTGAATTCGCCTGATACATTTATATGCAATTACCTGGAAGAAAAAAAGAAATTCACATTCCGAATTATAGATGACAGCAAAAATATTCCTGAATACGCAGTAGATATAGAAAAGTTTGCGGTTTATGAAAGCGAAGATAAAAATCATGTCTTCACACCTCAGATACTCAAATGGACAGTAGTACCTGATGACAGATACTGGGTTCATGACTCGAAAAATATCAACAAGGAAATGGAAGAGAGATTCGGACTTAGCTATGGTAAAAACGTCTATCCATCCTTCCATCAGATAATCGAAAGCGTAAGATCAGGCAACGGAATTACCATCTCTAAGGATACTACTGACATAACAGATAAAAAGAAAGCTTCAACATCAGAACTATTATATGAAACTGGAAAGCTACTGGATAAAATCGTTAAATCAAAACAACAGAAACAGTATTCAGGTTTTTCTATGTCAGAGATACTTTCCGGTTACAGTGATAATCACTTAAAGCTCTATTCTCAGGATTTTAAATTTGATTTTGATTTTTCGGACAGAGATGGCAGTCTGGAGAAATTCAGCGAACTTCTCCTCAAACCGGAAATCATTAAACTTAATCTTGCTATACTGAAACCAGAATCTATTGATCTTATAGAAAAATGTATCAATGATCCGGATATATTCGACAGCGAAAATTCCGAAATGTGCAAGCTTATTGATTTAGGATATTTTTGGGCTTCAACCGATAACAGAATATTCCCTTCGATAGAGTTCAGCGAAATTTATCCGAACTATATTTCAGAATCATATCGAGATTATCATCGTAAAGTGTACTGGATTCGTAACTGCCTGTTTGCTTTCCATTGGTGCTATTCTGCGGTTCCTCTTGAAATCATGTATGGAATGTACTGTACCAATAACAGTTTCGTTCATGATAAAGATGAGTTTACTGAATTGCTGACAGATATGTCCCGATTGATGCCATTAGGTATTACAATACAGAATGGTTATATTATTGCCAATATTCTGCTTGACGATAAGACCTATGAAAAAATCATCCAAAAACATCGTAATCTTGAATGGCATGTTATTGATGAAAAAGAAATCAGAGAATTATTTGAACATCATTATCCATACAATAATGACGCATATAAAATGTTAAGAACATTTCTGAAAAAAGAGACAAACCTCGACGATGAAAAAATTGAAGATACATGTATAAAAATTTATCAGTTTGCTTCCACAGGTTTTAATTCAATGGAAATAATTATAGGTCACCTAACTGAAATGGGAGTGTTAAAAAATAATAAAAAATCTCTTAATCTATTCACTCCGGTTCTGAAGAAAATCATACAAAACACAAGAATGATTGGACTTAAAGGACATACACTGACCGAAGCAATGACCGAAATCGGAAAATTAAGATATAATGAACTTGAAAAGAAACTATTAAGCACTGTTGATACTTTATACGGAACCAAACCAGTGTATGAAACCGATCCCGTATCCCATATGCTTAATGCGCCTTTTCTTATGCCTTCAGGAAAATCGGTAAGCAACGTAAAACCATCCCCTAACAGTCCATGCCCATGCGGAAGCGGTAAAAAATATAAAAAATGCTGCGGACTGAAGTGAAAACAGAAATGTCATTGGTAACTACAAAAGCTGCACTGCGTGCAGCTTTTTTCAATTGTGCCGAAGGCACCACCATTTCAGTCGTGGTGCCTTCGGCACTCATTCTATTATTTTATTTCTCATCCTCAAGAAACTTCAGCACGAATTTCCTGTACTCCGTACCAAGCGGAAGTTCAAGGTCTGTGTACAGTTCACGTCTTTCGGTAAATACCTTCGTATTTGTACGCGGGTCGAGGCCTTCTTTCTGAACGTTTCTGTAATAAACACCCTGGCCTCTCTTCTGCCACGCCGGAAGATCGTTATAGTTTATTCCGTGCTATGCTGTGCAGTGAATACTTGAATTTTTATCAGTTTTTTCGACTTCTACTTTACAGAAGACATCTCAGTTTAATGTACTTTCAGCGGTTTTAATGTATATCAAGATTTGAATTTCATAATAAAATCCCTGAATTCATATTCTGTAAGCATATAAACATCTTTGAAATAATAATTAATAACTTCAAGAAGCTTACGATGATTATAATGCTCGTTGATGCTTTCTCTTTCTTCAATCTCCTTAGCGTCATCAATGTTCTTATCGCGTTTTATAACAACAATATATGTGATGTGTTCTCTTGAAAATTTTATTGCATCACTGTTGAGTATATTGTCATCCTTATTACTTTTAGAAAGCATATAAAAACAAAACCATAAACTATTAAGCATTTTTTGTTTTATAGATGAAATCTGATTTTCAACCTTTGCATTTTTAAATTCAATAAAAAACCATTCATTATTTCTGTCAATACATACTGCATCAACGGCTGGAAATTCATTAAACCATGACTTTTCAGGCAATCCTAACATATATTTACGATATTTGCTGATTTCATCAAGTTTAATTGTTTCCATATTTATAAATGGATCTAAATATTCATCTGAATAAAAAGCTGTCTTTTCAATATCACTATATGAAGCAGCAGATAAATCAGATAAAAAAGTTTCATCTTTTGATGATTTCCCACAGCAATTATTTACTGCTTCCTTAAAATTCTGAAAATGTGGATTAGTTATCTTCTTCATGATAATTCTCCAATTCATATTTGAATTTTAAATCAGAAAGAATAACAGAACCTGTTGTAAGAACCTTTTTTAATTCTAACGCATCATTACCATACGCTTTCATTATAACGCCTTTGGAAGTTGATTCAGGAATATAATAGTTACCTTTATCAGATATTCCGTAAATTTTCATGAAGAAATTCAGGGACTCAAGGAATTGAAAGCTATGTGTCACCAAAAGAATGGTTAAGTCAAATGTCTTTTGAAGGATAACTATCAGTTCGGCATAAATAATCTGCCATTTTGAGTGAAGATGTATTTCAGGTTCATCGAGAATAAGTACATCTTTACGTTTCAAAGCACCTGTTTCAAGCATTCTTTCTATCAGCGCAAATGATTTAAGACCAGCTGAAATATTTCTAAAGTCGAAGTCAATATTGTTTTCTGAGTAATAGTACAATCCATTTGAGATTTTTGTTTCTCCTTCATATGCTTTTTTTAATACTTTCCTTACTTCATCAAGTTTCTTTTTGTTTGAAACAGAATCTAAAATTCCAGACATTGAATCAGCATTGATATCATCTTGCGCGTTAATTATAGCTTCAATAACGCTTCTATCCATAGGATTCATACTTCTTTTTATCATAATGCTTCTATTTTGGGTGTTCAATAAATCTAATGCAAAAGGACTATTGATATAATACGCTCTATGTTCTATTGCACTATTTTCAACACACGAACATTTTTTGAGGCCAAAAGTAATTTTATATGTTTTATCTTTT
>JBGUVZ010000072.1:0-11217 GCA_045220685.1 Oscillospiraceae bacterium
ATTAAGAACGTTTATATTGATCCCGGCATCGCGTGATATACGGGAAATATATACGTCACGCTGCAGCGCATCTTCAAGCGATGCGAGTACACTGACTGCTTTTTTCAGATAAGTATATTTGTCATTTTCGGCGTTAAGGTCAAGTCCTTCCTTGCACTTTTCAAGTTCAAAGCTTACCGCGTCATCAGCTCCGTCAAGCAGAAGTCTGAAACGTGTGCTGCCAAATTTCTTGATGTATTCGTCAGGATCCTTGGCGTCAGGTATTTTCAGAATTTTGGTATTCAGTCCTGCAGCCGAAAGAAGATTTATTGCTCTTCGTGTGGCGGTCTGTCCTGCTTCGTCCGAGTCGTATGAAATGATTATCTCGGATGCGTACTGGGACATAAGTCTTGCCTGTTCCGGGGTGAGGGCGGTACCGAGTGTGGCTACCACATTTTCAAACCCCGCCTGATTTATGGCGATAACGTCCATATATCCTTCGGCAAGAATGAGCCTTTTTGAAGATGAATTCTTTGCGTGGTTGAGCGAGAAAAGATTTCTGCTCTTCTTGAAGACCGGAGTGTCAGCAGTGTTGACATATTTCGGCCCTTTTTTATCGCCGATTATACGTCCTCCGAAGGCGATAACATTGCCGCGGAGATCGATAATAGGGAACATGACTCTGCCGCGGAAGTTGTCGTAGGCCCCCCTGTCGGAGTACTTGCATACATCTGCGGTGATGAGCTCCTCGTCGCGGTATCCCAGTGATCTTAAGTGGTCACGGAGAACGTGCCAGTCGTCAGGAGCATATCCCAGACCGTATTTTTTGATGGTTTGAGGTGTAAGCTTTCTTTCTCTGAAGTATTCAAGTCCGCGCTTGTCAGGACCGGAAAGGAGATATTTGAAGAAGAATTTTGCAGTTTCTCTGTTTATCTCGTAAGTCCTTGCTTTTTTCCTTGCGGAATCGTCGTTTCTGCCGTCGTTTTCCGGCATTGTTATTCCTGCGCGTTCTGCAAGAAAGCGGACTGCTTCAATGTAGCTTAGGTTTTCAATTCTTTTTATAAATGAAATAACGTCTCCTCCGGCTCCGCATCCGAAACAGTAAAAACTCTGCGTGTCGCTGTAGACCGTACATGAAGGAGTTTTTTCCGAATGGAAAGGGCACAGACACTTGGAAGTTGATCCGTGCTTTTTAAGGGAGGTATAGGAGCTGAATACATCTTCTATAGGATTACCGAGCCTAAGCTGGTAAAGAAAGTCTTCAGATAATGCCATGGCAGCCTCCGGATGATCGATGCGTTATGAAAAATCCTCGAAAAGCTTTTCCGATTCTTCGATCTCTATCTTACCGTTTGAAACGTCAGTAAGTTTGGCCTTAAGAGGTTCGAAATGTTCTTCCTTTACGAGAAGTTCAAGGAAGATATTGTCCTCAAACTTTGAGGAAAGCTCCTTTACTTCGTACTGCGGAAGGAAATAAGCTACTTTGCTGTACAGGTTGTAGTCCATTGAAAACGAGATCCTGTAGCATTCACACATATCCATTATCTCAGCTTCCTCGACAGCCAGTTTTGCTGATGTGGAGTAGGCACGTACAAGACCACCGCCTCCTAAGAGGATACCTCCGAAATAACGCGTTACAACGCAGCATATGTCTGTAAGCTCATTCTTTTGAAGAATGTCCAGAACAGGCACGCCTGCGGTGCCCTGAGGCTCTCCGTCGTCAGAATATCTGGTAATATTGTTGTCGCGGAGAATGTACGCGTACACGTTGTGAGTAGCTTTTCTGTGAAGAGATTTTATTTCATTTATAAAAGCGACTGCTTCGTCGTTGGTGTGAACAGGGCACAGATATGCAATAAATTCTGAACGTCGTTCAGTGAAAGATATGTTGTTAGGCTTTTTTATTGTTCTGTAACCCATTTTCGTACACCGCTTTGCATGTAAATAAAAATGGGCGACTCTATAAATTATAAAGTCACCCTTGGTTTCTCCGGAACTTAGTTCTTGCCGAAACGCTTCTTGAATCTGTCTACACGTCCGCCTGTATCAACAAGCTTCTGCTTACCTGTAAAGAAAGGATGGCATTTTGAGCAGATTTCAACCTTAAGATCGCCCTTTGTAGAACGTGTTTCGAGTACGTTACCACAAGCACATGTGATCGTAGCCTTTTCAAAGCTTGGATGGATATCCTTTTTCATTAGTAGTGTCACCTCTTTGCAATAAACTATTATGATTAACATAGTAGCCCATCAGTTACTTTAGACAGTAGTACTATCGATAATTCACTTGTAAAAACTATTATAACATATCACAGGATGAATGTCAATACTTTTTTAGAATCCTAATATTGTTTTGAATTCAGCGTCGAGCTTTTCATATAAAGCTGTTGCTTCTTCCTGTGTCTTGCCTGTTGTTGTATAGTAAACCTTGATCTTTGGTTCTGTGCCTGAAGGTCTGATAATGATTGTTGCTTCGTTTTCGAGAGCGAAAACAAGAACATCAGACTTAGGAAGTGTGATAGCTGTTTCAGCACCTGTCTTTATATTCTTTGTAACGCTTGCAGCGTAGTCAGAGAATTCAACGAGTGAAAGTCCGCCTACAGACTTCGGAGGGTTTGTACGGAGTGAAGTCATGATTTCCTTCATTCTTTCCATACCTGTGATACCTTCGCATGTGAAGCTTCCGAGCATGTGCTTGTAAACACCGTACTTCTTGTACATTCTGTCTCTTGCTTCGATAAGTGTCATGCCCTGTGTTCTGTAGTATGCAGCCATTTCGCAGATGAGCATTGATGCTACAACAGCATCCTTGTCTCTTACGTATGTACCTGCGAGGTAACCGTAGCTTTCCTCAAAGCCGAAGATGTATCTGTCTTCTTCGCCCTTTTCTTCAAGGAAACCGATCTGTTCGCCGATGAACTTGAAGCCTGTGAGAACGTCGATGAGTTCAACACCGTAGTTCTTAGCGATTGCAGAAGCTATCTTTGTTGTAACGATAGTCTTTACAGCCATCGGGTTCTTTGGCATTGTGCCGAGTTTTGTTCTTTCTTCGCATATATATTCGAGAAGCATTGCGCCTACTTCGTTGCCTGAGAAGAGGACTACGTCATCGCCTGATGATACTGCAATACCAACACGGTCAGCATCAGGGTCAGTTGCGAGAAGAAGGTCAGGCTTTACTTCCTTTGAAAGCTTGAGACCGAGTTCAAGAGCTTCTCTGATTTCCGGGTTCGGATAAGGGCATGTTGTGAAGTTGCCGTCCGGATTTTCCTGTTCAGGAACTACTGTAACATCCTTTACGCCGATTCTGTCGAGGATAGTTCTTACCGGCTTGTTGCCTGTACCGTTGAGCGGTGTGTAAACTACCTTGAGTCCGCTGTCCTTTACGAGGTCAGTGTGGATTCCCTGTGCGAGAACGTTCTTGTAGTAATCTTCGATAACTTCATCGCCGATGTAGCTTATCATGCCGTTAGCAAGTCCTTCTTCGAATGAGATGTATTTAGGACCTTCGAACATGTCAACGCTGTTTATCTTGTTTATAACGATGTTTGCCACGTCAAGAGTGATCTGGCAGCCGTCTGCGCCGTAAGCCTTGTATCCGTTGTACTTTGCAGGGTTGTGGCTGGCAGTTACCATGATACCGGCACTGCATCCGAGAGCACGTACTGCAAATGAAAGACAAGGTGTAGGCATAAGTTCCTTGTAGATATATGCCTTGATACCGTTGGCAGCAAGAACTCCTGCGGCAGCCTTTGCAAAAACGTCAGACTTGATTCTGCTGTCATATGAGATAGCAACGCTTCCGTTCTTGTATGAGCCGTTTACATAGTCAGCAAGTCCCTGTGTTGCGCGGCGTACGGTGTAGATGTTCATACGGTATGTACCTGCACCGATGGTACCTCTGAGTCCGCCTGTACCGAATTCAAGGTTTCTGTAGAATCTGTCTTTTATGGCATCAGAGTCATCCTTTATTGAAGCAAGTTCTTCTATGAGATCCTTATCTTCAGTGGCTTTCTGAGTCCATAGTGTGTATAACTGCATCTCATCCATATCAATTACTCCTCTGATAAGTCATTATTTCTAAATCATACATAAATATTATACCATAACACCTGTTGATTTAAAAGAGACTTTAATAATTTTCACAAATCTGTCATGTGCAAATTTACAGTCGTAAATCAGACGAATTTGTGCACAACAGACAATTGATATATTTATTTTTGAAAAGCGTTAAAAAAAGGATGAAAACATGGTATAATAACGTTGATAAAAGAAATATCCCAGCGGATAATACCATGGCCAGTGTTACGAAAGGAATAAATTGTATGAAATTTGACGGAATAATATTTGATCTTGACGGAACTATGTGGAATTCTACCGAAGGTGTATGCGCTACATGGAACCAGGTGCTTGAGGGTTACCCTGAAATAACCTATAGAATAACAGCTGATATGCTCTATGCTACAATGGGCCTTCCTATGGATGAGATAGGCCGCAGACTTTTCCCTGACTGCAGCGCTGAAAAGCAGGCAGAGCTTCTTAAAAAGTGCGGTGATCTGGAAAATGAATACCTTTCAAAGCACGGCGGTATTCTTTATCCTGACCTGGAAAAAACACTGGCAAAGCTTTCTGAAAAGTACAAGCTGTTTGTTGTAAGCAACTGCCAGAACGGATACATCGAAAGCTTCTTTGAGGCGCACGGAACAGGGAAGTATTTCACTGACATTGAATGCTTTGAAAACACAGGACTTTCCAAGGGCGAGAACAACAAGCTCGTTATCGAAAGAAATGGCCTTAAAAGCGCAGTTTACGTTGGCGATACTCAGGGCGACGCCGATTCAGCAGCAGTTGCCGGCATCCCGTTTATCTATGCATCCTACGGTTTCGGAAACGTAAAGAAGTACGATTATTCAATTGAAAAGTTCAGCGATCTTCTTGATATACTCTGATATCAGTCGGATAAAAATGCAGAACTGATTAAAGTCGGAAATAAAAAAATTCAGCATACCAGCTCGCGTCAAACACGCGGGTCGGTATGCTGAATCTGTTTTATACAGTTTTTTCAATCAGAGCTTTGTTCTTTCAGCAATGATGTCAACCATTTCGCCGACGTTTTTCATTGTTGAAACTTCCTTCATCTTGAACTTCATCTTAAAAGTGCTTTCAACCGCACTGATGAGGTTGATGTGTTCAAGGCTGTCCCATTCCTCGATGTCGTCAGCTACTGTATTGCGTGTAACTACTACGTCGTCAAGGTCAAATACTTCTCTGAAAACTTCATTCAGCTTCTTAAGGATCGCTTCTTTTTCCATTTTAATACCCTCCGTTGTTTGTTACATTTATAGATTTGTTTTTATTTTCATAACCGTCCACGTTCATTCTGAATGTGCGGTCTCCGTTTTCATTTTCCGATGTCATTTCAAAGCCGAAGTCAGTGAAAAGATCCTTTACCATTGCGTTCTTGGCGGTCTTGTAGTAGTAGCCGTTTATTACGCTTATACCGTTTTTGCGGCATATCTCAACAAGCCTGTCAAGCATTGCGTATTCCATTTCGCGCTTGAGCACTCTGCAGCTCATGAGCCACAGGTCGATGTGGAGCTCGTTTCCGTCCCTGCGTCCGATAACTACGGAAACAATACCGTTGTCGCCGAACTTGTCAGCGAGACGTCCGTAGATCTTTATGTATTTATCATCACCGAAAACGTCTTCCATTTCGTTTAAGGTGTATCTCTTTGTGGTGAGATTGAACTGGTTGCTCTTGTTGGTAAGCTGAGTGATACGGGCGAGCGCCACGTCGTCAAATTTATCGATGTACGCTTCCATTTCAAGGCTCTTCAGATATTCACCGTAGTCCGAGAATTTCTTTTCAGCACCTGCACGCTGAATATTTGCGCGGTACATTTCATTTCTCTTTATATCATCAGCTGTGTAGGAAGTCAGTTCAAAATAACCGTTTCTGTCGATGGTCTTGATATAGTCCTCAACGCTGTTTACTTCAGGAACGGCAATTCCGCTTATCTGTTCTGAAACGATGTTTCTTTCAGCCGGATTGTCATCCACGAAAACGAAGCTGTCCGGAAGTATTGCTATTTCTTCAGCGATAGCCTCGGTGTTCCTGTCCTTGTTGTCCCAGTTTGCCTTTATTACTACGAAGTCATCCGGAGTAAGCACTGTGTCAGGATGCTTAAGGCCGTCTATCGCATTTTCATAGTCGTTCTTTGAGTTGACTGAAAGAAGAACGCCAAGCTGCTTGTGAGCCTTTACGTAGCGCTGGAACTCGGTATATCCTTCTGCCATGCCTGTTTCGTGACCGATCTCGATGCCCTGCTGCCCGCAGTCACCTACAACGCCGCCCCAGAGGGTGTTGTCCAGGTCGAGCATGAGCATTTTTCTGTTCTTTCCGAAAACGGACTTGATTATGTTTGAAAGATTATATGCAAATTCAGGTATTGCCTGTGTGTTCATGGCGTATTTGTACATGTACCAGGCACTTGTGTCATGCCACTGTTCCAGTCCGTAGCAGGATGATATGAAGTTTATATCGTTAATGTAGAAGTTCTCGTTTGTGCGGGCATATTCCGCGAACTTTTCATTGAGTCTTCTTATAAAGCTTATCTTTCCGTGGATGTCTGTTGCATCCTTGTTTCCGAGAATACGGTAGAAAGGAAGCTCAAAGTTGTTCTGGATCACAGGACAGCCGAACTTTTCCTTTACGTTTGTCCAGACTTCCTCGAAGTGTCTGTACTGGTTTTCGAGCATTTCGTTTATGTCGGCTTCGCTGGCTGACATATTGAAGTCATAAAGCGAAAGATTTCGTGAAGTTGTATGAACATAAACAATATCAGGAGCGAAGTTCGAAAGTTCTTCGTTTCCGAAAACGGCATCCTGCCAGAACTGTGCATATTCTGACTGGTAGAACTCAGGCTCAATTCCCTGGTCAAGCAGGAAAAGCTCGAGAATGTTTACTATTTCATTTGTTGTTGAGCCGCCGAGTACGGCAATTTTCTTTTTGATTCGTCCGTTTCCTGAAGCAAGAAGTTCTTTTTTTATTGAACGCTTCTTCTTGAGTATGTACGAACTGTCAAAAGGGTAACTCAGTGTTTTCATGGTATCTCCTTTTTGTTTTACTGGTTGAGCAGCAGTGAAAGATTGTACGAGCCTGATCCGCCTGCTGCCGAGAATGTGTTCATTGCGAACAGAAGGTCAGTAGCGCCGTGTTCCTGCATGAAGTTTATGATGTTGAGGTCGAAGTAACGCATGTCAACAACGAAGATGTTTTTGAATGATCCTGTAAGGAAAGGAACAAGTGCGTTGCCGTAGCTGTCCTTGATTATGAACAGTGTGCGTTCGTTCGGAGCCTGTGTTTCAAGGTGAACTATCTGTTCGTCACCGCCCATGTAGGTGCAGTATGCTGATACTCCGTAGGCTTCCTGGAACAGTGAGCCTTCGTAGTTGTATTCAAATGATGTTGAGTAGTATCTTACGGTGTAGTTCTTTTCCGGAACATAGTAAACGAAATCCTCAGGATTATCGTTGAGTGCAGCAGCGCCGGAATATCCGTACAGTGTACCTACGTAGTCAGGAATGACATTTTTTTCGTATGTCGAAATATCTGCAAAAGGTACACCGGCTGTTTCAGCGAACTGCTTTGCAGCGTAATATGCGCCGAGTGCCTGCCAGTGGTGGTCAGTTCTTGCGTATATCGGTTCGTCCCTGTGTTCTCTGAGGGTATTGATCGTGTTGATATCGGTGATGTTGTTAAGCTGACTTTTTATGTATTCCATTGAAGCGTTTTCATCACCGTGGGAAATGTCGGATTTATCCGGCCAGTAGAATGTCATTGCAGTAGGGCACACCATGTTGAAGACATTTACGCCGTCTCCGAGTCTCGCCTTGTATTCATTGATTACAGAAGCGTAGTCATCGCAGCATTCATCACTTCCGTAGAATATCATTATTCCGCGGTTTTTGTATATCATTATGTCATTGCTGAGTTCTCCCGCATTGTCATCCGGCGGCGGAGGCGGTGCTTCAGTTACAGCTTCAGTTACCGGTTCGGTAACTGCTTCGGCAGTGACCTCAGTTACTGCTGCTTCATCTCCGGTAACGGCAGGTGGAGCTTCAGTGATCACCGGTGCAGTAACCGGCGGCGCTGTAACTCTGGCGTTTGTTCCTGCAGGAGAGTTGAATTTGTTTGCGGCAGCACTGCCGTTGTTTACAGTGTATACCTTGACTCCGCCCATTTCGATGCCGGCGTGGTCCTTTATTGAAGCTGCAAGGTTTTTGAGTTTTGTTCGTTTTGGTGTGGTATCGTTGAAGAATTCAGAAAGACCGTTTGAGAATTCGCCGCTTAAAAGTGTTTCCTTTGAAAATACAGGGAACGGAGCGAGTTTTCGGTTCTCAGTGTCTGACATGACAGGCCTCTTTCCGAGAAGGAGAAAGCCAGATGTACCGGCAAGCAGGAATGCGAAAAGAGTAACGTTGATCCGGTTCAGTCTTTTTCTGAGCTTGACACGCCGTTCCTCCACAGTTACAACAGGTTCCGGGAGCTTCACGTCTATGTCGATGTTTTCTATGTCGTTTGTAAAATTCTTTTTCAACTTGATGTCTCCTCCTTATCAGAATCTGAAGTAAAGGAACGGGCTGTTTGTCGAATCCACGAGAAGAATTGTGGATACAGCCAGAAGTACAACTGTGTAGGCTATTCTCAGTGTGCCGAAGGATGCGATCTTTAATTCTGATGAATCATCGTCAGTCTTAAAGAGATTCTTTACAGGGAAGCATCCGATCAGAGCAGCTGCTATCAGGAATATGTTGTTTACAAATGAAGCCTTAACAGTTTCGTCGATAAATGCATTGTGATTGAGACCTACGAGATTTCCGAAGAAAGTACCAAGGTTTTTAAGATTTTCAAAGTAGAAAATACCGAATCCGACTACAATTACGATCTTGTTGAAGATGTGTTTTACAACTGCAGGTATCTTCTTCATTCTCTTCTTGCCGATGAGACGTTCGATGTAGATAAACACGCCGAAGTAGAGACCCCAGAGAACGAAGTTCCAGCTTGCGCCGTGCCACAGACCTGTACAGAACCATACTATGAACAGGTTGAGAGTTGGTATTCTCTTTCCGAAAACAGGGATGTAAAGCAGATAGTCACGGAAAAATGACCCCAGTGATATGTGCCATCTCTGCCAGAATTCCGTTACATCCTTGCAGAGGAACGGATAATTGAAGTTTTCGTTGAAGTGGAATCCCATGATTCTTCCCATACCGATAGCCATGTCGGAATATCCTGAGAAGTCAAAGTAAACGTACATCGCGTAGAGTATAACGGCATACCATGTACTAACGACTGAAAGTGTTGAAATATCCTTTTTATCGAAGAAATTCTGAACGATCGGATAAAGGCTGTCGGCTAAAATCGCTTTCTTTGCAAGGCCGATAATGATTCTTGTTATACCGTCGCTTATATCTTCCATTGTTGAGGTTCTGTCTGAAAGTTCATCTTCGATATCGCTGTATCTTACGATAGGACCAGCAACGAGCTGCGGGAAGAGTGAAATGTACATGAGAAAGCGGAAGTAGTTCTTCTGGACCTTAACCGAATCCCAGTGGCAGTCGATGGTGTAGGACATTGCCTGGAATGTGTAGAAACTGATACCGATCGGAAGCTTGACGTTCGGCACATAGAGATCCAGCGAGAAGATGCTGTTTATGTTTTCCATGATGAAACCGGTATACTTGAATACCATGAGCATTCCGATGTTTACAATCAGTGAAAGGCCAAATACGAATTTCGCCATGAACTTATCCCGGTACATGTCAATGAGACGTCCGGAAACGTAGTTGAGTATTGTGCTGCACAGGAGAAGTACGATGTAAGCCGGATCACCCCATGCGTAGAAAAGTAATGAAAAAATGATTATTACCGCGTTTTTTGCTTTTATGCCGTGTGCGACTTTAAAATAAAAGACCAGAAAAACCGCGAAAAAAACGTAAATGAAAAATAAACTGGAAAAAACCATGCTGCCATCCTTTGCTCTTAAAAATCTGTTCGTCAGAGTGACAATTTGTAGAAATTTCCGAACTGATTTTGCCACTCACTGAAATTTTGCATACTATTTAATTGTATACTTATCAGTCATAAAAATCAAGTAGAAAATCAAAAAAATAATTGTACTATATTGTTGAAATAGCTGAATAGAAATGGTATAATAATAGAATAACGTAAATTACATTGGGGTGATTGGATGATAAATACAGTAAGAAACCGTTTAGTACTGAATATTTTTCTTATTATGCTCATTACTTTCGGTATTATAATTACTGTTTCCTATACATCATTTTCAAAGAATATAAAAAAGGACGAGTATGTGGCATGTGATGCTGCAGCGAGTTTTGCAGTGATAGAGGTCGACGGGGAAAAGGCAAAAAAATACGTCAGAACCAAGGAAACTGATTTAGAATATCAGGCCGTTTTAAGGCATCTTGTGGATTATGTTAAGGACAGCAGTGTGTCACGCATCCGTGTTGTCAGCTTTACAAGCACTGTGGCATACAACATATACGATACAGGAAGCGGTCCTGACGCACTTGCCCAGAAGATAGCGTACGATGATTATACGACTGAAATGAAGACAAAGCTTGTGGAATGCAGGGACACCTGGAATGTCACAAGAGGAAATACAAATTACACATACCGTCCGCTGCGCACGAAAAACGATGTTTCAGTAGGCTACATAATAACCGAAAGTCATGTGGTAAACGACAATTTTATTTACATTCTGATTATTATAATCGCTGTTTCCGTTGTACTTATACTGATCACAAGCGTGGCTGTTGCAGAAAAGATCAGAAATAACTTCTTTGTGCCGCTGGACAGTTTCACTCATAATATCGATGTGATCGCAAGAAAGAAGTCTTCTGACGCTGTCAGCATCGACTTCCTTCAGAATTTAGGAAAGGAAAGCAATCCTGTAATAAGCGAACTCGGATTATCGATAAAAAAGATGATCGAATCTGTAGGTGTTTCGAAAGATGACGTTGACAAGGCTATCTATGAAGCTACACACGACGTAATGACCGGCGTTTTCAACAAACGTCACTACGAAAACAAGGTTGAAAACTACAGTCACTGTTCATCTCTTCTCGTTATCTACTTTGACGTTAATAACTTAAAACTCATGAACGATACTCTCGGACACGAACGCGGTGACTACGTTATCGAGAAAGCTGC
>JBGUVZ010000073.1:0-2398 GCA_045220685.1 Oscillospiraceae bacterium
TATGATTATAACATAAGTTCATGCGAACCGCAAACTGATTTTTGCGGATTTTCGGCTGAAATTTGCTGTTTTAAAGCTGAATTTATAAAATATCTGCTTATTTCTATATAATTCTTTTAGTTTTTCAATTTATTTTTCATTTCTGACTGAGTGTGTGCTGATATATTCGTAAACCACGTATTTTCGTAACTTATGTGTATTAAAAATTATGACTGAGTAATAATTTTTTCAGAAAAAAGAAAAAACCCGCAGAAATAATCCGCGGGTATATTATTACAATCTCATTTTAAAATCTTCGTAGCCAAAGGACTTAAGCGTTTCCACTGTGCCGTCTTTTCTGCAGAGCAGGATGGACGGGAGTCCCATGCCGTTGAAGGTGTTGTTTTTGACCATTGTGTAGATAGCCATGTCGGCGAATACAAGTCTGGAACCGACTTTCAGTTCTTCGTCGAAGGAATATTCACCTATGTGGTCGCCTGAAAGGCAGGTCTGTGAGCCGAGGCGGTAGGTGTATTTCTTTTCGCCGGCTTCGCCTGAATCAAGAATGGGAGGACAGTATGGCATTTCGAGGACATCGGGCATATGACATGCGGCGGATGTGTCGAGAATGGCGATGTTCATGTCGTCCTTTTCGATTATGTCGAGAACTTCCGTAACGAGATAACCGGCGTTGAGCGCAATAGCTTCACCCGGTTCAAGGAAAACTTCGAGGCCGTAGCGCTCCTGCATTCTGCGGATGCATTTTTCAAGGCGCGGGATGTCATAGTCGTCACGGGTGATGTGATGACCGCCGCCGAAGTTTATCCATTCCATCTTGCTTAAGTACTTTCCGAACTTTTCTTCAAAGGCATCGAGTGTCTTTTCGAGGTCGTCGGAATTCTGTTCGCAGAGTGTGTGGAAATGAAGTCCTGTAACGCCTTCGAGGTCATCTTCCTTAAAATTCTTTAAAGTAATGCCGAGACGTGAAACAGGGGAGCACGGATCGTAGATCTCGTGGCCGACCTGAGTCGAGAATTCCGGATTGATGCGAAGGCCGATCTTTTTTCCTTTTTTGAGAACTCTGTCTCTGTAGCGGTCGAGCTGTGAAAATGAATTGAAGATGATGTGGTCGCAGTAGTCTGCAATCTCATCGATCTCATTTTCACGGTATGCAGCGGAGAATACATGGTTTATCTTACCCATGCATTCGTGACCGAGACGTGCCTCATAAAGGCCGCTGCAGGCTGTACCGCTTATATATTCCGCTATTAGCGGATACAGGTGGTAGCAGGAAAACGCCTTCTGTGCAAGAAGTATCTTACAGCCGGTGCGTTTTTCCACTCCGCTTAGTATTTCAAGATTTTTAACAAGTGCTTTTTCGTCGATAATATATGAAGGAGTAATTACCTTACCCGCATCAAAATTAAGCTTCTTCATGGCTGTTGTCTACAGGTACAGGGTTGAAGTTTTCCTTCCAAGGGAGGCCCCACTTGTTGAGTGCTTCCATGAACGGATCCGGATCAAATTCTTCGATGTTGTGAACGCCCGGCTTCTTCCACTTGCCTGTCATTACCATCATGGCACCGATCATTGCAGGTACGCCTGTTGTGTATGAGATAGCCTGTGAACCGACTTCCTTGTAGCATTCCTGGTGGTCACAGACATTGTATACGTAGTAGTGAACTTCCTTGCCGTCCTTGATACCGTGGCAGATACAGCCGATGTTTGTCTTGCCGACTGTTCTCGGACCGAGTGATGCAGGATCAGGAAGAACTGCCTTGAGGAACTGGAGAGGAACTATTTCCTTTCCT
The DNA here is from genome assembly GCA_045220685.1 of Oscillospiraceae bacterium. GTDB lineage: Bacteria > Bacillota > Clostridia > Oscillospirales > Ruminococcaceae > HUN007. The sequence continues at coordinate 1,791 of JBGUVZ010000073.1, forward strand.
TCGTACATGATAGGCTCGATAGATGTCATACCTACATTTTCAAGACACTTGAGGTGTGTAAGGTAGCTCTGTCCGAATGTCATGAAGAATCTGATTCTCTTGATGCCTGTGATGTTGAGGGCGAGAGATTCGAGTTCCTCGTGGTGGAGAAGGTACATATCCTTTTCGCCGACTTCGTCGAAGTTATATACTCTCTTGATCTCCATTGGCTTTGTTTCGATCCATTTTCCGTTTTCTATGTAGCTTCCGTTAGCTGATACTTCACGGATGTTGATCTCAGGGTTGAAGTTTGTTGCGAACGGATAGCCGTGGTCGCCGCCGTTGCAGTCGAGAATATCTATGTAGTGTATCTCATCGAAGTAGTGCTTGAGAGCATATGCAGAGAAAACACCTGTAACGCCAGGATCGAAGCCGCTTCCGAGAAGTGCTGTGATACCTGCTTTTTCATATCTTTCTCTGTATTCCCACTGCCACTTGTACTCAAACTTTGCAGTATCAAGAGGCTCGTAGTTTGCAGTGTCAACGTAGTCTACCTTACATTCAAGACAAGCGTCCATGATAGTAAGATCCTGATAAGGAAGTGCAACGTTGATACAGATGTCAGGCTT
>JBGUVZ010000074.1:0-2082 GCA_045220685.1 Oscillospiraceae bacterium
GGCGAACCGGTCTCAGCCGATGAAAACGCGGAAGTTACTTCAGTACCTGAGGAAGATGAAGAAGCAACAGTAACAACTTCAAAGACAAAAACAAAGAAATAGCCGTGTTTTTCCGTAATGCAACGAAAATTAAATTTACGGACCTGACTTATATTAAATCAGAAAAGGCGTACCGCAAAGGTACGCCTGATTTATTATCTATATTATCACTGTTTGCGCGCAGGATCACTGTGGATTCTGGCCTTCGGCTGTGTTCTTTCCGCCGTTCTTTACCTTGTTTATTTCCTGGGTAGTTCTCTTTACATCCTGAAGTCCCTTTGTGAAATAGAGTTCAGCATCGTGGAGCATATTGTCAACATAGCTGCTTGTGGCACTTCTGATTTCCTTGGAACGTGCCTGAGCCTGTGAAACTATCTCGGCAGCTCTCTGCTTTGCTTCCTTGACGATAGTATCGCCTGAAACAAGAGCCTTTGCTCTTTCCTCAGCCTGCTGAACTATCTGCTCAGCCTTCTGTTCAGCTTCCTTTATGATTCTTTCACAGTCAAAATCTATGAGCTTCGCACGCTTTATTTCCTGAGGAATATTGAGTCTTATATCGTCGATAAGTTCCCTGAGGCGTTCTGAGTCAATGATCATCTTATTCTGTGAAAATGGCATAAGTGCAGATTTATCAAGCAATTCCTCCATCTGCTCAAGTATCTCGTCTATATTGTTCATATGCAAGTCACCGCGGACGAACCGTGGTTCTCTCCTTTCATCATGAAATGAAATAATAAATATATATATAATAACCCCTGTGGCTGATACTCAGCCTTTCAGAAGATCATTTAACACCTGTTATCCTGTTCACAATGCTTTCTCTGATTACTTCAGGAACGAAGCTGCTTATGTCACCGCCAAAGGCAGCGATCTGTTTAACTACACTTGAACTGAGGTACATGTTCTCGGTACTTGTTGTAAGGAACACTGTTTCAGCGTCCGGATAAAGCTTTTTATTTGCAAGAGCCATCTGAAACTCATACTCAAAGTCACTGACCGCTCTGAGTCCCTTTACTATTGCGCATGCTCCGACTTCACGGACATAATCTGCCAGAAGTCCGTCAAGAATATCGATAACGACATTATCCATTCCGGAAGTAACGTCCATTATCATCTTGATCCTCTCAGTTGGAGTAAAAAGCGGCTGCTTTGAAAGATTGGTCGATACAAGAATTATGACCTTGTCAAAGAGCGTGGACGCACGGGTGAAAATGTCGATGTGTCCAAATGTCACCGGATCAAAACTTCCGGGGCAGACTGCTATCCTTCTCACCTCTGAAACACCTCTTGTTTTAAAAAAATAACATCAGACTCCTGCATGGATAAACTGACTTATTTCTATTTTACCATACTTATATTTTTTTTTCAAGACCAGCGGACCAATTTTCTCAGGAAGTTCAAGCCGCTGTTCGTGTTCACATATTACTCTTCCGCCCTCGTTCATTCGTTCTGCAAGAAGCGGGAGTGCTTTTTCAAGTATCCCCATATTGTACGGAGGATCAAGAAAAGCCAGATCGTACATGGTTCTGTCGCTTTTCAGAAAGTCCAGCGAATCCATGAACACTACTCTGCTTTTATCTGTAAATTCAGCAGTCTCAATGTTTTCAGTGATTATGTTCACTGAAGCCTTTGATTTGTCAACGAAAACAACTTTTTCAGCGCCACGGCTCAGAGCTTCGATACCGAGCTGACCGCTGCCTCCGAAAAGATCAAGTACTGTTGCTCCAGGGATCTGGAACTGAACAGCAGAAAACATGGCTTCCTTTACTTTGTCAGTTGTCGGACGAACGTCGCTGCCTTCAAGTGTTCTTAGTTTTCTCCCTCTTGCAGTACCTGCAATAATACGCATAATGAGACCGCTCCTTAACTTAAATCAATTAATAATAATTATTATACTACATTTTTTTTACAATGTCTATAGTGTTGGTAGTCTTCTTTTGGACTAAGTTTTGAAGAAACGCTGATCAGAATGGAAATCAGGCTGCGTAATAATTTCTCAGAATGAAAAAAATCAGGGGCTTTGCCCCTGAACTTAACACTTAT
>JBGUVZ010000075.1:0-4371 GCA_045220685.1 Oscillospiraceae bacterium
CCAATATAGCCGGAACGACCAGAGACGTGGTTGAGGAGTATGTAAAGATAGGTGAGCTCACCATAAGACTTTCCGATACTGCCGGCATAAGAAACACTGACGACCAGATCGAACAGCGCGGCGTTGAGATAGCCTATGGAAAGATAAAGGAAGCTGACCTCATACTTGCTGTATTCGACTCGTCCGAGCATCTTTCCGACGATGACAGAAAGATAATCGATTCACTTAAGGACAGAAACGCGATAGCTCTTCTTAACAAGTCGGACAAGGAGAGAGTCGCTGATATAGAATATCTGCGTGAGCATTTTAAATATGTTATCGAAATTTCGGCGAAGACTTCCGGCGGTATCGAGGGACTTGAAGATGTACTTGAAAAGATGTTCATAAACGAGGAGATCGATTCAAATGACGGTATCATCGCAAATGAACGTCAGAAGATATGTCTTGAAATGTCACTTGATTCGGTAAATGAAGCAATTACGGCTCTTAAGGCCGGAGAAAGCCTTGATGCGGTCACAGTCGTTATAGATGAAGCTCTTGCAGCGCTTCTGAAGCTTACGGGTGAAAAGGTTACGGACAGTGTTGTAGATGAAGTATTCTCACGCTTCTGCGTCGGAAAGTAGGAAAGGAAAATTTACATGGAATATACAATGGGAAGCTATGATGTTATTGTTGTCGGTGCGGGACATGCCGGGGTTGAAGCTGCTCTTGCGGCTGCAAGACTCGGATGCAGTACAGCTCTTTTTACCATTTCTCTCGACCAGATCAGCAATATGCCGTGTAATCCTTCCATAGGCGGCACAGCAAAGGGACACCTTGTACGTGAGATAGATGCTCTCGGCGGTCAGATGGGCAAGAGCGCCGACAAGTGTTTTATCCAGAGCAGGATGCTCAACCGCGGACGCGGTCCGGCAGTTCACAGCTTAAGAGTTCAGGCAGACAGAAAACTGTATCACCGTTACATGAAGCATGTATGCGAATCTGAAAAGAATCTTGATATAAAGCAGGCTGAAGTAGCAGCCATTCTTACTGAAGACGGAAAGATAACAGGTATAAGGACACTTCTCGGTGCGGAATATTCGGCAAAGGCTGTCATTATTTCGACAGGTACATATCTCAGAGGAAAGATCCATGTAGGTGAATCTTCATACAACGGCGGACCGGATGCTACTATCGCTCCGATGAAACTTACTGATTCACTTAAGGAAAACGGTATCGAACTCAGAAGATTCAAGACCGGTACTCCGTGCCGTGTACACAAGAGAAGCATTAATTTTGACGTTCTCGAAAGACAGGACGGCGACGAGGATATAGTTCCGTTCTCATTTGAAACAGACAAGAGCACGCTTAAGAATCAGGTAAGCTGCTATGTTTCATATACAAATGCCGAGACACACAGAGTAATCAAGGAAAACCTTCACCGTTCACCTCTTTACGGCGGACTTATCGAAGGTGTCGGTCCTAGATACTGCCCTTCAATTGAGGACAAGGTAGTACGTTTTGCCGACAAGGAAAGACATCAGCTCTTTATCGAACCGATGGGTCTTGATACTGATGAATATTATCTGCAGGGTATGTCATCCTCACTTCCTGAGGATGTTCAGCTTGCATTTTTAAGAACTATAAAGGGACTTGAAAATGTCGAGATCATGCGTCCTGCCTATGCGATAGAATATGACTGCTGTGATCCGACACAGCTGCTTCCTACACTTGAATTCAGAAAATTAAGCGGTCTTTACGGTGCCGGTCAGTTCAACGGAACAAGCGGATATGAAGAAGCTGCTGCACAGGGACTTGTTGCAGGTATCAACGCAGCTCTGAAGATTCAGGGCAGAGAACCGATGATACTCGACAGAGCAAGTTCATACACAGGTACTCTTATTGATGACCTTGTTACCAAGGGATGTTCTGATCCGTACAGAATGATGACTTCAAGAAGTGAGTACAGACTTCTTTTAAGACAGGACAACTGTGATCAGAGACTTACTCCGATCGGACATAAGATCGGCCTTATAAGCGACGAAAGATACGAAAAACTGCTTGAAAAGCAGAGACTTATTGCTGAGGAATTCGAGAGAATAAGTGTTCTCAATGTCCGTCCGACAACGGAACTCAACGCATTTCTTGAAGCAAACGGCACATCTGCCATGACTACAGGATGCAAGATGATCGACCTGATGAGAAGACCGCAGCTCAATTATTTCATGCTGAAGGATTTTGACAAGCACAGACCGGAACTTGACTACGAAGTATGTGAGCAGGTAGATCTTAAGATAAAATATGACGGATATATCCAGAAGCAGATCGCACAGGTAGAGCAGATGAGAAAGCTCGACGGCAAGCGCCTGCCGGAAGATATCGACTACAGTGAGATCAAGGGCCTCCGACTTGAAGCGGTTGAAAAACTCTCAAAATTCCGTCCGTTCAGCATAGGACACGCATCAAGAATTTCCGGTGTATCACCGGCGGATATCTCCGTACTCCTCATCTGGCTCGACCAGAACAGCAGAAGACATAACAAACAGGACTGATTTCGACACTGACAAGGAGAAACTATGCTTCCAGAATATGAATTCTGCCGGAAGGCATTTGAAGAAAACGGACTTTCGCTTAGTACGGAAGTTTATGAAAAACTTGATATTTACGCAGATATGCTGGTCGAGACGAACAAGGTCATGAATCTTACGGCGATAACTGAACCGGAGGATGTGCTGGTAAAGCACTTTATCGATAGCATTGCGATAACGAGATTTGCAAAGTTCGAAGACGGAATGAAGGTCATCGATGTAGGCACGGGAGCTGGTTTTCCGCTTCTGCCGGTTAAGATATACATGCCGGGACTGAAGATCACCCTTCTTGACGGACTGAACAAGAGAATAAAATTTTTAACGGATGTATGTGAGAAGATAGGCGTTGAAGCTGAATGCATACATGAACGTGCGGAACTTCTTGCGAAGAAGGATGAATACCGCGAAAAGTATGACATTGCCACTGCAAGAGCAGTTTCAGCGATGCCGGAGCTTTCCGAATACTGTCTGCCTTTTGTAAAGAAGGGCGGAATATTCTGTGCGATGAAGGGACCTTCCGAAGACATCAGCACTGCCGCAAATGCACTTAAGCTTCTCGGCGGAAAGATAGAAAAGGATGAGCACTACGAGATAAACGGCGAGCAGCGCAGGGTGGTAGTTGTAAAGAAAACTGCTCCGTGTCCGCCGAAATATCCGCGTGCATCAGGAAAGATAAAATCGAAGCCGTTATAAAAAAGTTACCCGGGAGTATGAAATTGAAAAACAATACAAAGAAAAAACGACTGAATTCATTTCAGGTCATTATCATAAGTTTTTTTGCAATGATAATGTTCGGTACGATCCTTCTGATGATGCCGTTTTCATCGCGTGACAGGGTGTTCACATCTTTCAGCGACTGCATGTTTACGGCTATTTCAGCAACATGCGTTACCGGACTTGTAGTCAAAGATACGGCAACCTACTGGTCACTGTTCGGTCAGATAGTAATTCTTCTCATGATCCAGGTCGGCGGTATGGGTGTCATCACCATCGGTCTTGCGGTAATGAGGGCATCCGGCAAAAAGATCAGCCTGTGGACGCGAAGTACCATGCAGGAATCCATTTCAGCGCCGTCGCTTGGCGGTATCGTTCATCTTACCGCGTTTATACTGAAGGGGTCGGCGATAATCGAACTTATCGGTGCGGCACTTCTTGCACCGGTGTTCTGCAGAGATTTCGGCCTTGCGAAAGGTCTCTGGTATTCCCTCTGGCATTCGGTATCTGCTTTCTGCAACGCCGGATTTGATCTTATGGGAGTAAGGGAACAGTTTTCATCGCTGTGTACCTACAGTGACAATGTTTACGTGAACATTATTATAATGCTTCTGATAATAGTCGGAGGTATAGGATTTCTGGTGTGGAACGACATTCTCACACACAGACATCATTTCAAGAAATACACACTTCAGACGAAGGTGGTTCTTATAACCACGCTGGTACTTATTTTTCTTCCGGCGATATATTTTTTCTTCTTTGAATATAACGGATATCCGATGGCTGAAAGAATTGTCAGCTCACTGTTCCAGTCCGTTACTGCAAGAACAGCCGGTTTCAACACACAGGATCTTGCTGCGATGGATGAATCGGGGACACTTGTAATGATCGTGCTTATGCTTATCGGCGGATCTCCGGGATCAACAGCCGGCGGTATGAAGACAACAACAGTAGCTGTTCTTTATATTGCTGCGCTGACAGTATTCGGACGAAGAAACGACGTACAGTGCTTCAAAAGAAGACTTCCTGAGGAAACAGTAAGAGATGCCGGTGCGATACTTTTCATGTATCTCATGCTTTATATTACAAG
>JBGUVZ010000076.1:0-5328 GCA_045220685.1 Oscillospiraceae bacterium
ATTGATGATTGCTTAATAATGAATATTACTGAAAGATCAGAACACGGTATGGAATTTTATTTCTGTGTTTTCAGTAATATCAGCGTCCTTTGCCACTTCAATCAGAATGATCCAGTCGGCTTTATTTTCTGTTCTGGACTCACTTTCTCCGAGTTGATCCCAGTAAATCGTTACTGCCTTATTCGTTACACTTTCCACATTATATCTGTATCCTGTCGGGCCGCCTTTTCCCGGATAGGCAACATACAGCTTATGGGTTTCAAACCATTCATCTGTGTATTTTTCGTTTAATATCGGAAAAATACCGCCGCTGTAGAAACCGGTTTTCTCTATTTCAAGGCTCTGTTTTTCATTGTACAGGGCTTCAAATCCGGCACGGTCTTCTATAATGCTGTGCTGCGGGTATTCGTCGAGTTTATTGTCTGTTACACGGACAGATATTGCTGCGCTATATTTTACATCAGTTTCCTGCATTTCAGAATCAGCATTTTCAGCGTCTGCAAGCGAATCTATCTTCTTAGAAAGATACTGCCTTAGTCTTGCAAGATCAGCAAGAGTAAGTGAACCGTCATCGTCAAAGTCAGCAACTACTTTCATATGATCTGTTTCTTTTGTATCACCTAACAGAACGAGTGACAATATTGTAAGATCACTTACATCTACTACATCATCTTTGTTCAGATCTCCGTATATCAATCCGTCTTTATTTGTTGGCAAAGGAGAAACAGGTGCAGTGGTATGTGTTGGTTTTGGAGTACCTGGATCAAAGATTGTCGGCGGCGGAGTTGCTGTACTTCCAGCATCACTTGTTGGCTTCGGCCATATATCACACTGCATTATACTACAAACATAATCTGTCTGACACAAGGCTTCTATTTGTTCCGTGGTTGCAGAAACATTTACTGAAGATGAGTTATCAGGATCTGTATTTCCTTTTGATACCGATATGAAATCTGTAAAATCCAGTTTTTCCTTGGCAAATACCTCAAGTTCATCAGCGGTTCCGGAATATTTACTGTCAAGAATAATTTTAACATTATGAAGTTCCGTTCCCTGACGTATTTCATCCAGTAAATCATAAGAACAAATCTTTGTCCCGAACTTCTCTTTTTCATTTTCTGTAATCAGAAAAACACTTGGTTTCAGTTTCTTCTGTGCAGTGGTAAACTGTTCATCCGAAAAAGAAAGTTCTATTTCAACCTGCTCTCTGTGTTCTTTCAAAAGATAAGCACTCTTATGCGTGCTAATTTTCATTTCAGGTTCATTTGTATCTGAACCTATTACATCTTCCAGAAGCTTGCAGATTCTATCCTTGATCTTACTATTACAATATTCCTGTCTCTTTTGTTCAAGTTCTTCATCTGAAAACTTTCCGTTTGCTTCATACTCTTTTCGTAAAGCCTGTCTTGCTTCATATTCATCTTCTGCATTACTTAAGTCCAGTTCTTTGATGAAAGAATGTGAATAATCTTCATACTCATAGTAGATCACACATGGAATAGTTGCTGTTTCTTCTGCTGCAGATAAAGATTTATAATCCTGATCACTGAGCATAACTGTTGGAATTCCTGCAAAAATTGCTGCAGCAATTGACAGTGAAAAATATCCAAATTTTCTTTTCATTTAACATCGCTCCTTAACATAAGCCATTATTTATATAATTTATATCTGTAACATCAATGACTCCATTCAAATCTGCACTTCAATTATTACACATTACATTTGATGGATTCGTTTCATTTGGTGTTGTTACTAAACCATTTCAACATAATGATTCTGGAAAGCTCTGAACAACAAATCGGTTAGCTGCCTCTGGCAGCTTATTCTTATTATAGTATCATGCAGCGTCGCTGCATGATACCTTTTACTGTAACTAACTCATTATCACAGTTTATCAATCTTCTTTGAAAGATACTGCTGAAGTCTTGCAAGGTCTGCGATAGTTACATCACCGTCGCCGTCAACGTCTGCAGCTTTCAGCCATTCTTCAGGTAAAGGCTTGTCTCCTAAAAGGTAAAGTGACAGATACGACAGATCTCCGACGTCTATCACTTTGTCTCCATTGACATCGCCTTTTTTCTGACTGTCATCTTCTGCATGTAACTTTGAGCTGTCATATGATCCTTCTGGTTTCTCTGAAAGTGCCAGCCTGTAGCCGAATTCTTCTGAAACCGGGAAGTTGTTTATCTGATCTGCTGTAAGCACTGCGAATATATAGGTCGAATGAGCAGTCTCCGGTGTTTCCTGGATTATGTCTGCATCTACGCCTGCATTACGTAATCTGTCCAGTTCTTTAAGTGTTGCTTCGCTTTCCGGTTCACTGAGCATCTTTGATCCGTCATCCGCTCTGAAACGCACCGCAAACTTTCCTTCCGGATAAGTTGCACTCAGCGCCTGAAGCTTTAAGCTTGCATAATACTCTCCCGGCGGGATTACAACCGCTGCTCCGTATTCATCTGCGCCCTTTATCGGATTGCCTAATTCATTGGTAGTCTGTTTAAGATAATAGACGCCGTCTTCGAGATAATAACCTTTAAATCCGCTCATTACATATGCAATACCGTCCTTATCCAGTACTTCATTAGGTGCGGCTGAGCAAACCGCAGCTGTCGCATTAAATAACACTGATAAACATAAACCTAAAGTAACCATTTTCTTTTTCATAGTAAAACTCCCCTTTTTCAACTTATTGATTCAATTATTTTATCACATTCCTCGTAAGGAACATTGATCGTAAATATACTCAACAATACATTATCCTTTGCATATGATAATGTACACTGATCATCTTCTTTTGAAACTACAGCCGGATATCCGTTTATTTCTATTTCAATTATATTTAAATCATCGCTCGGATATTTGATTTTCTTTATTTCTTCTGGATCATCAAATACATCATAATAAATACCTATTGTCATATCATCTTTATAATATAAAAAATCCAGAGTTTTCTCCTTCCCAAGATCTTCATGATTGATTTCCAATACCTCGAATCCTTCCGGTATATACTTTGGATATTCCGGATAAATTTCATATTTCGCACATTCAGCTTTTATACCATACGGATCAGCAAGCTTTTCTTCAGTTATATATTCTACAGAAAAACCTTTTTCATCTTTATGAACTATAGCCTTGAATATATTAACCCCAAAAGCCGCAGTAGAAACAGCATTTGCAGATAATACTACAGCTACCGATGCTGCTATCGCAGTCAAAGTTTTTCTTGTACGATGCTTTCTTTTCTGTTTTACCTTTGAAGCTTCGCTAATAATTTTTTTTATATTTTCCGCTTTTCTCTGCTTTATTATTTCATTAACACCGGTAATGCTGCAGTATAACTCTGACAGATGGTCTATTTTATCATAATCCGGAGATTTTTCTGACATTTCTTTCTCGATAAGTTCGGAAATGAAAATAGAAAATTTATTTTTAAAATCCGAATCTTTTTTTAGCATTTCCATGATCTCTTCATCCGTCATATAGAACTCCTCCTTAATTATAGTGAACGTGTAAATTTTATGCGTTCACTATATATATCCCGAATTTTCTTCAGAATCTGTCGCCAGTGAAAAAAGTTTATATACATTTACAAATTCACTCTATGGTTTATGTTTATTTTCACCCTGGTTCTGTGATTCTTTCAGTCTTTTTTTAATTCGTTTTACTTTGCTGTAAAGAGCATTAACTGATAATCCATTCTGAGAAGCAAGTTTTTCCTTATCTGCTCCGTAATAATATTTTTTGAGCAGATCAAGTTCTGAATCTGACAGCAGCTCAAAGATGTTATCTTCAGGTTCTGTGATTTCCTGTTCCGGCAGGTCAACTATCTCTGTGATGTCTTCGAACCATGGATTTTTACTCAGATATTTCTGGATCTTATAATTTGCGGTTTTATACAGCCATGATTTTATATTATCATTTATATTAATGTTCTCTTTAAAGCTAAGAGTAAGGAACACTTCCTGTACAACATCTTCAGCTTCAGAATAACCGCGGTGCATTCGTGCCATACAATATCTTATCAGAACTTCATAATAATCAGCTATAATTCTTTCTAAAAAAGTTTCTTCGATCATCTGATTCCTCCTCTATATATAAATCCCGTTTTTTCATGCTTTTCTGTCGCTGGAATAAAAAGTTTGTATGAGTGTACAATTTTACGATTGAATCATCATGCAAGATGTCAGTGATTTTATATTGTGCTGCCGGAGGCAGCTTATAAAACAGCACCGGTCATCCAGAGGATGACCGGTACATTTCGTTTATTACCACTCCGGCGTTAAACTTTCAATAACACATTCATGGTGCTTATCCTTATTGTAATTTATACCTACCAGCAGGATCTCATTTTTATACCCTTTAAGAGCTTCGCTGTAGCGTTTTTCTTTTATCTGTTTTATTGCTGCATCCGCATCCTTATCATACTTAAGGTATATTAAGTGCCGATTCATCCTTTATCTTCTTTATCGGAAGAATTCCGGTTATATAGCCAAAACCGAGAAATGACTTTGATTCCTTGCTTTTGAAAAGAGAATGCAGAAACTGTAAATACTCGTGAACCAGTTCCGGATCATCTGCATTATTTCTTACTATACAGTCCCATTCGTCTATGATAATCACAAATTTGATATTTCCGGATTTCTCATAAACATCACTCAATATACTGCTGAAGTCTTGCAAGATCAGCGATGGTAACTGCTCCATCACCGTCAACGTCGGCTGCTTTCTTCTGACTATCGCTAAGTTTAGCATCACAAGATAAGGTTGAAATGTCAGACAAGTCGATTCTTCTTTAAGACTGACATCAGAAGTCACTTACAGTGACGGCTTTATAGTAATTTAAACAGATAAAACATTATCAAATATCCCGGTTTTAATAATAGTTTGTATAGCTTCAATTGCCGTTTCATACTTCACATCTTCTTCAAGAATTCGCGAAGTTATTTTTTCATAATCATCTTTATATATTTCCTGTTCTATCAATATTTTCAGTATTTCTGTAACATTAACTTCTGTTTGAGCGGAAGGACAAATATTTGTTAATGCTCTGACATTACGAACTTCTTGTACCAGTACCTTAAACTCATTTGTCAGCGGAACAATTGATAACAACTTATAAATATCGTAAATATGACGCGAATGCTTTTCTACTTTGTTCTGCAGATAATAGTCGCAAATTGCAAATACTTTATCAGCTAAAGTACGATCAAGTCCCTGTACCTTCATTTCAAAAGAATCCAGCTCATAATCTGATAACTGATCCGGAGCTTCATCTGCCATCATATCACCAATATAGCTATGAACAGGCAGCAAAACTGTTGGAAATGA
>JBGUVZ010000077.1:0-5164 GCA_045220685.1 Oscillospiraceae bacterium
CATTAGGATTTGCGGTACTTGTCGGAGTTTATCTGATACTCTTCTTCCAGACGAGAAGCGTTGAAAAACAGTACAAGGATCTTTACGGCAAAATCTATTCGGATGACGCAGCTGAACAGACAGTAAATGTTACCCAGCTCGAATATGAAAACCAGGTGCTCACGCTTATTTCAGATAAATATATCTCTAACATGAAGAGCATTGACAGCAAGAATAAGGAAACTGCTGAACTTGACGTCGATCTTATTCAGAAAATACTTGACTGCCGCGGTGCTGATACCTGGGTCAAGAATATTTCCTACGATCAGGGAATAGTATTCATTAACGGTGAGGCAAGAGATGCGGCAAATGCATCAGGATTTGTAAGCGAGCTCGATAAAAGAGGAATTTTCAGCTACGTAAATTACACCGGCTACAACCGTCAGGGAAATGTATATGCGTTCTCGGTAACGGGCTATTTCGATACCAATGACGACAGTGATTCGGAAACAGAGGAAACTGAGAATATTGAGGAAACGGAGGATGATGAGTGATGAAAAACATTACTAAAAAACAGATGATCACACTTACCGTTCTCGTTTGTGTTCTCATACTCGTAATAGCAGTTCAGTATTTCTACAGACCTCTTCTCGAGAAGAAGAGTGAGCTTACTGACAAGGTCGACAGTATGACAATGGTTTATTCTGAAATGCAGATGCTTGCAGCAGTCTACAGTATAGACAATATCTCATACGAGGAAGCCAAGGACGAACTTCACAAACAGCGTTCTGAGCTTCGAGATGTAATGACCAACAGTGCTCAGGATAAAATGCTTACTGACATGCTCCAGTCGTTCCATCTTTCCATAGAATCGTCAGAAATTTCACTTCTTGAAAAGGAAAAGATACGTGTTGAGTGTGCGGTCGACAAGGAAAACGAGGACAGCGTTGACGGATACTCATCTATTTCGATGTATCCAAAGGGTGGTAAAGTGGTTTCCGACGAAGGCGACTACGTTTCACTTGAATATGAAACAGGTGAGTGCTCACGTGAGATCTACTACAATATCTCTGGAAAATACAGTGATATAATAGGATTTTTAAGACATGTTCAGACTATGAAGGGCATGGAAATCAGCCGTTTCTATTTCAACAGCGGCGACATAGACAGTCTTACAGCAACTGATGAAACCGCAGAGGCTGCTTCAGACGAAAACAGTGAAAGTGATTCTGACAGTGAAAACTCACTTCCGACAATCGGAAAAGTTAAAAAGACTGACAGCATCATCAGCAATTCTATATACAAGGCAGGCGTGGGAATCAAGGTACACATGTACGACAAGAGCTTTGACCTTGTATCAGCACAGAACTGATAACGCAGGATGGGGGACCCTGCCGGAAACAGCGCAGGGAATACTGTTTATCCCCTGCGCTGTTCGCATTTATGCGAAACCGGATTTTTTGATGTGATTAGTTTCCATTCAGGAAAACGCTGATTTCCGGCAAAATCAGTTTTTACTTAGCTTTCCGATGATAAACGGAGTGATGAAATGAAAAAGAAACTAAAAGGCTCAGCCCTGCTCTGGGCAGTGTGTGCGCTGCTTATCGTAGTCTTCGTACTGACCGGACTGCTTGCACTCAACAAGACCTACGCAGAGGAAGAGATAAACAATATAGCCGCAAGGCGTGCCGAATATCTTGCACGAAGCGGCGTGGAACTTACTGCGGATATGATAACGAATAAAAAGCTGGTAGGCGATACTGATATTAAAACCTGGGTCGTTTCGCCTGATTCAGAAAAAAAGGAAGACGGAACGTACATTAACGGTACGGCACCTGACGAGAAAAAGCTTGAAGTCGTTTTTTCAACGGATAACGGTGATATTAAAGTAACTGTTGAAAGGATAGGCGATGACGTGCTCTCCCTTAAGTCGTTCGCTGAAGCCGGATACATGAACAGGACGGTAACAGCCGTTATGGAGTATGATAATGTAAAAAAAACATGGGAGCTGACGGGATATGCGACTAACTAAAAGAAAAAAATATCTGTCCGGCATGACGCTTATAGAAGTAACTGTCGGCATGGTGATCATTATAATTGTCACGCTCATTGCATATATGGGTGTAAGCGCATCTGCGAATTTTACAGCACGAGGAACAGATCTCCGAAACGCTGATGGTCCTGCGGTAAGTATGGTCGAAGCGCAGAGAGAAGCAGCGCTGAACGCTGTGAAAAACAATGAAACTCCTGCAGTAACTGAAGTAGTTATAAAGTATCAGGTCAACCAGATCATAAACAGCAAATCAGCTGATGGTTCTTCAGATGCTGTGGTTACTTCGGTAGTTGAAGTAAAAAAAGACGCAGAACTGAATGCAGGGCTAATAGAAGCGGAAGTTACTGACAACGGCATTGATGTTCGTTATGATATGTATCTTCCGAAAAAACAATCGGAAACGCCATAAACAGGCGAGTCGGGCGGATCAAAACGACACTGTCTTTCCGTTCACCAATCATAATTATCCGGGGTGGGGATGAAATGAAAAACAAACCAGTCAGAAAAAAATTCAGGGGTTTCACACTTGTTGAAGTCATGACATCCCTTGTAATAATGACGATCCTGATAGCAGTCGCATCGGGCGTCATAATCGTTACTTTCGATATCTTTGCAAGAAGCGCTATAAAAAGAGCCGCGCAGAACAACGGAAATAACGTTTATAATTATATTTATGATCATTTGTCATACGCAACGTCTTTAGAAATTGACAGAACTGTCGATATAAATATAGAGGGGGCAAAGGCATTTGTCTCTGATGAAGGTACAAGAAAACTCATTGGTGAGGAAAAATTCAAGGAAAATGCCGATGCAGCAGATGATGATAAAAAATATGAAGTTAATACATATTTTGAGCAGTTAACGGCCTATCCTTTATCCGGAGCTACAGCTGACTGCATGAAACTGACAAGAAAAGACGTAAACAAAGAAGTGTTCGTCTACGGAAAACAGGATGAAGAGGACAGCAGTAAAATCGTTAATACTATGAACGGCTGTGACTGTATAATTAAGTTTGATAAATACGATAATACAGCAAAACCGGATACTATTGGTTTCTCAGTTACGCTGAAACGTGACGATGAAATTTTCTACGACCGAAAGGGAAGTATCCCGATACTTAATAAAGAACTAAAGGATCATATCAGTATAGAAGACGATATAACAAATGAAACAGGCAATATTAATTTATTTTACACATATATCTGGTGAGGAAAAACCGGATCAGACTATCAGGGAGGAAAACGCTGAAATATGGCAATGAAGAACATACCTATCGGTGAGGTACTCAAGGAGTACGGATATATTACCGATGATCACATAAAACAGGCACTTGACTATCAGAAAACCGATGCCGGAAAGGGTAAGCGACTTGGTGCGCTTCTTCAGGAACTGGGCTTCGTAACAGAACGTCAGGTACTTGAAAGTCTGGGAAGAAAACTTGAACTTCCTATGATCAACTTCGATGACTATGTAACGGACTTCGAAGCAGCCGAAAAGATTCCGAAGCCGCTGGCTGTAAAGTACAACGTGCTTCCGCTTTCACAGCGTGATAACAAATTCCAGCTGGCCATGTCCGATCCGCTTAACTTCTACGCACAGGAAGATATCCGTCAGATCGTAAACATGCCTCTCGAGATCTATCTTGCTGAAACAGCGACTATAAAGCGTCTCATCGACCAGACATATGCCGAAGTAGGCGCTCGACTTGCTGCCAAGCAGGCAAATACATCCGTTGAGGACATTGAAGTTCCTTCACTCGAGATCGAGGAAGGTGAAGATGAAGTTCCGGTAATCAAGCTTGTAAACTCGCTTCTTGC
The DNA here is from genome assembly GCA_045220685.1 of Oscillospiraceae bacterium. Classification (GTDB taxonomy): domain Bacteria; phylum Bacillota; class Clostridia; order Oscillospirales; family Ruminococcaceae; genus HUN007. The sequence continues at coordinate 3,850 of JBGUVZ010000077.1, forward strand.
GCGTGGATACAGTGCCGGAGCCAGTGACGTGCATATCGAACCGTTCGAGACATACACACAGGTACGAATGAGAATCGACGGCCAGATCGTCGAATTCGTTACCCTTGCCAAGTCGCTTCATGCGTCAGTGGTAGCCAGAATCAAGATCATGGGAAATCTGGACATCGCAGAAAAGCGTGTTCCGCAGGACGGTAACTTCAAGACTAAGATCGAAGGATTCGATATCAGCGTCCGTGTATCTGTAATACCGACAATATTCGGTGAGAAGGTCGTAATGAGATATCTCTCGACAGATACAGCTATCGACAAGGCAGGACATTTCGGTATGGAACCGGAGGCATACGAAAAGATAATGAAGATGCTTTCGTCTCCGAACGGAATTATCTATATAACAGGACCTACAGGTTCAGGTAAGACAACCACACTCTACATGGTACTTGAACATCTTGCCAAGAGACCTGTAAATATTTCAACGATCGAGGATCCGGTTGAACGAAGCCTTCCGAAGATCAATCAGATGTCAGTAAACGTTCCGGCAGGACTTACTTTCGGAGTCGGCCTCCGTGCCCTCCTCCGTCAGGACCCGGACGTTATCATGCTCGGCGAAACACGAGATGCCGAAACAGCTGAGATCTCAGTAAAAGCGGCTATCACCGGACATCTGGTAGTGTCAACACTTCATACCAACGACGCGATATCTTCCATCGTCCGACTGGAAGATATGGGCCTTGCACCGTATCTGGTAGCCAACTCACTGGTAGGCGTGGTTGCCCAGCGACTGGTACGTAAAGTATGCCTCAACTGCGCATATGAAGTAGCACCGACACCGGAGGAAGTAGCGGTCATCGGTCCTGATATTCCAATGATAAAGAAGGGCCACGGCTGTCATATCTGCAACAACACCGGCTATAAGGGACGAGTTTCCATTCACGAGATGGTAATTATCGACAAACCACTAAAAAGAATGATCACCGCCGGAGCAGACAGCCAGGATATGTTCAATTACGCAGTAGAACACCAGGGGATGAAAACACTCGGACAGAGTGCAATTGAACTCGTAAGGCGTGGTATTACCACACCGGAAGAAGTGCTTAAGGTGGCATTTTATTCGGACTAAGAATCCATTTTTATTATTTATGATTAAAACAGGAAAAGTTTAAATTGGGTCAATGGATTGCATTTTTGAAGATGATTTTGTGTGATTTGAACTTGACTTTTTCAGAAGGGGCGGGGTATTTATGAAGAGAGCTAAAAAAGGTTTCACTCTCATAGAAGAGATCTGCGTGCTCGTCAAAATTGCTATAGTTGCGGTTAT
>JBGUVZ010000078.1:0-3478 GCA_045220685.1 Oscillospiraceae bacterium
CTCATCGAGGCCGAAGATACCGAAGGAAACTGGTGCCTTACCGAGGCGGACTACAGACCTGGCTATTCGGGTGACGGTTATCTTACAGACTTCGATGTTGATACGGGAAACTCGCTTTTCTTCAGGTTCAACATTCCGGCAGCCCAGCACTACGACATTTCAATATGCTTCGCATCTGACGAAGTAGTGAGAAATGAAGTCTGCTTAAACGGCGAGCAGCTGTTTGAGTTTGAATGCACGGAAGAAACTGTGGGAAGATTCGTTATCAAGACCTACTACGGCGTTTTCTTTGAACCGGGCGAGACCACTCTTACGGTTCATGAGATCGAGGGCGGCATAGACCTTGACTATCTCTGCATAAGAAACAACCAGTCCATTTATTCTGCAAGGACCGACATCTCGCCGTCGCTTGTAAATTCCAACGCATCTGCTGAAGCTAAGGAACTTATGAAGTATCTGACGGACAATTTCGGCAAAAGGATAATCACAGGCCAGTACGTATCTGACTGGCGCAATATCGAGCTTGAGAAGATCTATGAAAACACACTGAATTATCCTGCTATCCGTTTCGGTGATATGAGCCAGTACTCCGTAAATGCCGCAAAGCCGGTGCCTGCGGAGGAAGATGACGTTACTGCAGCGCTGAAATGGGCTGAAAAAGGCGGTATCGTCGGATACATCTGGCACTGGAAGGCTCCTCTTTACGAGAATGAATTTTATTCTGAAAAAACAGACTTTGACCTTACAAATGCAGTGACTGACATTGATGTGGCAATGCTTTCACCGCAGAAGATCGACGAACTCTATCAGGAGGGTTCTCTCACAGCAGAGACAGTCCTTCTGATCCATGACATAGACAACGTATCGGCACAGCTTGCCCGTCTTAAGGAGAAGCATGTTCCTGTGCTCTGGAGACCGCTTCACGAGGCCAGCGGTGACTGGTTCTGGTGGGGAAGTGCCGGAGCGGATTCGTACAAGTGGCTCTGGAATCTGCTTTACAAAAGGCAGACTGAATATCACAAACTGGATAACCTTATCTGGATATGGAGCGCACAGGGTACTGATTATTTCGTGGGAAATGCAGCCTTTGACATAGCATCTGTCGATCTCTACAGTGACAACACAGACAATACCAGCTACTACAAGCAGTATCAGTGGATCTATTCGCTCACAGGCGGCCAGAAGCTCATTGCACTCAGCGAATGCGGCACTCTGCCGGACATGGAGCTTACCTTCCGCGACCGTGCGGTATGGTCATTCTTCGGTCTCTGGTACGGTGACTATATTCTTGATAAAAACGGTGATCTGTCGGAAAAGTACAATACGCGTGAAGATCTTATCAGAATGTACAACTCCAACAGGACGATCACCCTTGACAAATACAAAAACAAATCAGTTTTTAAAGAGGAAACTCCTGTAACAACGGTACCTGCTGTAACGGCTCCGGCGGCGACTACTACTACCGTGACCGAGGCTGTGACGACAGTGCCTGAGGAAGATGACGAAGAGGACGATGAAGACGAGTACTACGAAGACGATTATGACGACGATGAGTACTACGAGGACGACTGGGAGTGATCTTCGGCATCTGTATCGTGACGAAGCCTGATTTCCGGGCAGTTAGACGTTTTCTCAGAAACTGACGGCTATGAAAGGCGGAACGGGGAATGAAGTATCAGATATTTGGAGAAAAGGAAGTAAAGAACATACCGTGGCAGGAGAGACCCTCAGGATGCAGTGACCCTGTCTGGAGGTTTGACGCCAATCCGATAATCGAAAGGGATATTATCCCCTGTTCAAACAGCGTCTTCAACAGTGCTGCTGTGCCTTTTGAAGGCGGATTTGCCGGAGTGTTCCGTGTGGATAACAGGGCGAGGGATATGGAACTCCATGCCGGATTTTCAAAGGACGGAATACACTGGGATATCTGTAATGACAGAATAGAATTTGAATGTGAAGACGAGGAGATATCCGAGTTCTGCTACGGCTATGATCCGAGAGTGGTATTCATTGAAGACCGTTACTATCTTACATGGTGCAACGGCTATAAATACAAGCCTACTATCGGCATTGCCTGGACAAAGGACTTCAAGACTTTTCACCAGATGGAAAATGCATTCCTTCCGTTTAACAGGAACGGTGTTCTCTTCCCGAGAAAAATAAAAGGAAACTATGCAATGCTTTCACGTCCGTCCGATTCCGGTCACACTCCGTTTGGCGACATCTTCTACAGCGAAAGTCCTGACATGACCTTCTGGGGCCGCCACAGACACGTTATGGCGCCTGTGAAGGGATGGCAGAGTACCAAGATAGGTGCAGGCCCTGTGCCTGTAGAGACATCGGAGGGCTGGCTCTTATTCTACCACGGCGTGCTCACTTCGTGCAACGGATTTGTCTACAGCTTTTCAGCTGCCCTTCTCGACAGGGATGAGCCGTGGAAGGTAATAAAGCGTCCGCGTCAGTATCTCATAAGCCCGCAGAAGCTTTACGAGTGTGTCGGAGATGTTCCTAACGTTACTTTCCCTTGTGCAAACATCGTTGACGCTGCCACAGGCCGTATAGCCATCTACTACGGATGTGCCGACACATGTACGGGTCTCTGCTTCACGACCGTTGACGACGTCATAGACTTCCTTAAAAACGATCCGGGTGCTCCGGCGGCTGAATAAGGAAGAAATGATCAGCTTTTCTGAGTAAAGGAGCGGGGCAAAGCCCTGCGAACTTTCACTTAGCATACAGTTTTTAAGTACATAAAACAGAAAAGAACGTTCCGTGTGGGTCATGCGGAACGTTCTTTTATTTTTACAAAAAAATAAAACATGGCACGAAACCATGTTTTATGTTAATTCTGAATGTATGATCTTACGAGTATCTGAAGCAGTTCATCACGGTCTATATGTCTGATGATGTTTCTTGCATTCTGATAAGTTGTGATGTATGTCGGGTCTTCTGAAAGAATATAGCCTACTATCTGATTTACAGGATTATATCCCTTTTCCTTGAGCGCGTCATAGATGATAGTGAGGTTATTCTTCAGTGCTTTTTCCTTGTCTTCATTTACAGAAAACCTCATAGTTGCATCGCTTGGTCCATTCATATTTATCATCTCCTTATGATTATTATACTCTAAAATGAGTTAATAGACAAGTGTTACATTGAAAAATTTACGTTTTGACGTGTTTTAACACTGTATTTTTGGTTATCTTGTTATTGAAAACCATGATCTGCCATTGACAGGTCATAAGTTTTAATGGTATCATACAAATAAAGATACAAATACAAAAGAAATTCCGAAAGGAGACAGAACAATGAAAACAAATGAAATGAATTCAGAAGTGCAGGCAGACGTAGTCTCTGCCTCAGCGAAAAAAACAGGTAAGGGAACAGTAATTGCAGCAGCTGCTGCGGTCGTTATCGGAGGAGCGGGAATAGCATGTGCAACTGTGCCTGCTGTCAGGAACGCAGTAAGAATGGCGAT
>JBGUVZ010000079.1:0-8633 GCA_045220685.1 Oscillospiraceae bacterium
ACATCTGCGACATTTGCAAGGATCTTACCTTCCTTTGTTGTTGTATCGAGGTCGATACCATCGATGTAGCCTTTAAGATAAGACATCTTTTCTGTAAGCTTCATAAATGATCCTCCTTTTTGTAAAAAAACAGATTTATAAAATGAAAAAGCTTATGCTCTTTCCATGTATTCGCCTGTTCTTGTATCGATTCTTACCTTGTCACCCTGGTTGATGAAAAGCGGAACCTTGATTTCTGCACCTGTTTCAAGTATAGCAGGCTTTGTAGCGTTTGTAGCTGTATCGCCCTTGAAACCAGGATCTGTTTCTGTTACTTCGAGTTCTACGAAGAATGGTGGTTCAACGCCGAATACATTGCCCTTGTATGAAAGAACCTTAACTTCCATGTTTTCCTTTACGAAAGCGAAGCTGTCGCCAAGCTTTGACTTGTCGATCGGGATCTGTTCATAAGATTCCATGTCCATGAAGTAGTAAAGGTTATCTTCAGCATAGAGATACTGCATATCCTTTCTTTCAACGAAAGCTGTCGGGAACTTATCTGTTGGGTTGAAAGATCTTTCAACAACTGAACCTGTAATAACGTTCTTGAACTTTGTTCTTACAAATGCAGCGCCCTTACCTGGCTTAACGTGCTGAAATTCTATAACCTGAACTACGTTTCCGTCCATTTCAAATGTTACGCCGTTTCTGAAATCACCAGCTGAAATCATAAAATAAATACCTCCAAATGAATTGTAAATATCAGTTAATGAGAAAATATTAAGTGAGTCAAAAAACCGCAGACTTCTCCGCCGTTTATATAATCACTTTTATATTGTACACTAAAATGCAGTTTTTTGCAATACCTAACAGAAATTTTTTAGTGTTTAGCCGGCAGTCCGACTTCGTCGGACTGCCGGAGAGGGGGGAGGTTGCGGGGCTTCGCCCCGCTCCCACGCTGATTTATAAATAAATCAGCATTTCCCGTGAAGATGTAAATCCGGCTTTACCGGATTTACGGAATATTTTCCGTGGCAGACAATTTATATAGTAATTAGCTCTTTATGAGCTCTGGTTATGTCGTTGAAGGAATCTTCGGTAATAACGCCCATGTCTTCGATGCGGATTCCGAATTCTCCAGGAAGATAGATACCCGGTTCAACGGTGATTATCATACCCGGTTCAAGAATATCTTCGTTTCTTGATGAAACGCGTGGTTCCTCGTGTATCTCCATTCCGACGCCGTGGCCGAGGGAGTGTCCGAATGTACCTTTGAATTCTGTCGCATCAATGATGTCTCTTGCCACTGCATCGAGCTGTTTTCCGGTAAGTCCCGGAGCTGCGGCCTTTATTCCGACGAGCTGTGCCTTAAGAACAGTTTCATAGGCCTTTTTCTCGCGTTCGGACGGAGTGCCGGCATAGAAAGTTCTGGTCATGTCGCTGTGATATCCGTCAACGACTGCTCCGAAGTCCATGAGTACAAAGCCTTTTTCCAGTCTGTCATTTCCCGGAACGCCGTGCGGAAGTGATGCATTCTTATCGAACAGAACGATCGTGTCAAATGAAATATCCTCGGCACCCAGCAGCTTCATCTTATTGTCGAGCATGAGGGCAACTTCCTTTTCGGTCATTCCCCTCTTAATATTTTCGAGGACATATTCAAATCCCTGCTCGGCAATGCGCTGTGCAGCGATTATCTTTTCAACATCTGACTGTTCCTTTATAAGACGGAGATCAGTAATTATATCACTGAGTTCCGATGATGAATCTATATACACAATATCGGAGAAAGATTCTGATGCTTCATTAAGTTCACTGACCGTCATGGTATCTGCTTCTATCATAAGGCATTCAGCAGAATGCTTCAGAAGTATGTCTGTTATCTGAGGTATCCTGTCCGTCATAAGGATAACATCCATGCCCTTTACCACTTCGGCAGCCTTTTCGTAATATCTGAAGTCAACAAGGAAATATGCCTTGTCGCTGAAACAGAGGACTACGCCCTCACTGCTTTTGAATCCTGTAAAATATCTGCGGTTCACCGGATCAGTCACCATAGCACAGGCGCCTTCCTCAACGATGCTCTGCATAAGTTTTTCTATATTAGTCATAACTTTTCGCCTCAGTCCTGTTTTTCAAGCATTCTTACAAGTCCGTCCATGCCGAGAATGTAGCTGTCACGGCCGAATCCTGCTATTGTTGCCTTGCATACCGGTCCGATAACTGATATGTGACGGAACTCATCACGCGATGCAGTCTGGCTTATATGCACTTCTATTACCGGTATCCTGATGGCAGCAATGGCATCTCTGATAGCGTAGCTGTAATGTGTGTACGCACCTGCATTGAATACAACGCCGGCGCAGTCCTTTCTTGACTCGTGAAGCTTGTCGATTATCGCACCCTCGTGGTTTGACTGGTATATCTCACATTCAACGCCGAGTTTTTCAGCGTGAGCCATAATATCGTTATTGAGTTTTTCAAATGTTTCCGAACCGTACACGCCCGGTTCTCTTTCACCGAGAAGATTAAGATTAGGTCCGTGGATAACAAGTATTTTCATTTCTAAGCCGCCTTTTTATGTTATTTTTCTTCGAATTCTCGATTTGTAAGTAAGATTTGCGGAAGATTTTCCGTCGTAAAGCTTTTTCGGTAAGAACGGTCCTTCTATCTTGCGCTTGAAAGCCAGAAATCCCTTCTTTTCGAATTCTATCGGGAAGACATAGACACATTTCACGCGCGGTTTCAGTGCCGCTCCCAGTACATCGGTGTAAATCTGGTCACCCACCACCGCAAGATTTTCCGAAGGGAGATCCATGAGTTTCTGTGCCCTGTTGAATCCGTCCGGAAGAGGCTTTTTTCCTTCACACACAAATTCCAGTCCGAGCTTTTCCGCAAAAGGTCTTACACGTTCAAAATGATTGTTTGAAACGATCATCATTTTTATGCCGTTCTGCTTCATCGATGAGATCCACTCCGGCACACCGTCAGCCGGCCTTGGATTATCATGAGTCGTCAGAGTATTGTCAAGATCAAGGAGAAGACCTTTTATGCCGTTTTCCTTCAGTATATCCGGAGTCAGGTCAACTATACTCTTAAGTGCGATATCTATTTTAAGCACATGTTTCCTTCTTTCTTCTATATTTATCAGGCAGGCGGGGCTTCGCCCCGTTCTCCCACGCTGATTTATTAATAAATCAGCGTTTTCCTAAGTATGTGACATTCACTATTGATTATATCACAATTATTTTTTTATCCGCAATAGGTTGAGTATAATTTTTTTTAGGTGTATAATAGAATCTGATATTTAATATGAAAGGCAGTCCTTAAAATGTACGATCCACGATCCCTTAAGGCCGAAGAATTCATTTCGGACGAAGAGGTACTTAAAACCATTGAATACGCCGAGCAGAACAGAAACAACACTGAACTTATCGGAAAAATACTCGAAAAAGCACGTGAAAGAAAAGGTCTTGACCACCGTGAGGCATCTGTTTTACTCATGTGCGAAGACGAAAAACTTAACCGCGAGATACTTGATCTTGCCTGTCAGATAAAGAAGGATTTCTACGGAAACCGCATAGTAATGTTCGCTCCGCTCTATCTTTCCAACTACTGCGTAAACGGATGTGTCTACTGTCCGTATCATCTCAAGAACAAGCATATTCCGAGAAAGAAGCTCACGCAGGAGGAAATTGTAAAGGAAGTTACTGCTCTTCAGGATATGGGTCACAAGCGTCTCGCCATCGAAGCCGGCGAAGATCCTGAAATGAATCCTATTGAATACATCCTTGATTCAATAAAAACTATTTACAGCATCAAGCATAAAAACGGCGCTATCCGCAGAGTTAACGTAAATATCGCAGCTACAACCATCGAAAACTACAGAAAACTCGCTGAAGCCGGAATTGGCACATATATTCTTTTCCAGGAAACTTACCATAAGGAAAGCTACGAAAAGCTCCATCCGACCGGTCCGAAGCACAATTATGCCTATCATACCGAAGCTATGGACAGAGCTATGGAAGGCGGCATAGATGACGTTGGTCTCGGCGTTCTTTTCGGACTCGACCTTTATAAATACGAATTTGCAGCACTTCTCATGCACGCTGAACACCTTGAAGCTGTTCACGGCGTAGGTCCTCACACCATCAGCGTACCGCGTGTAAGGAAAGCCGACGACATCGACCCTGACGTATTTGACGGCGGAATAAGCGACGATGTTTTTGAAAAAATAGTTGCCTGCATAAGAATAGCTGTTCCATACACAGGAATGATAATCTCCACACGTGAATCCGCAGTCTGTCGTGAAAGAGTACTGAAGTGCGGTATTTCACAGATAAGCGGCGGTTCAAGAACCAGTGTCGGCGGCTACTGCGAGCCGGAACCGGAAGATGAATCCTCTGCACAGTTTGAAGTAAGTGACAGACGTACACTTGACGAAGTGGTGAACTGGCTTATGAAAATGGGCTACATTCCGAGCTTCTGCACTGCCTGCTACCGTGAAGGAAGAACTGGCGACCGTTTCATGGCACTGTGCAAGAACATGCAGATCCACAACTGCTGCCTCCCGAACGCACTGCTCACTTTAAAGGAATACCTTGACGACTACGCTTCCGAGGATACAAAGCAGACCGGTGAAAAGCTCATCGCAGCCGAACTTGAAAATATTCCGAACGAAAAGGCAAGACAGAAGACGGTAGAATATCTTGCGAAAATATCAGAAGGAAACCGTGATTTCAGATTCTGATCATGAGCTGATCTCCGCGTAAATCAATATCCGGGGCTGATCCGCGTCATCACGGGATCAGCCCTGTTCAGTATTATGGAGGCAATAATGGGACTAAACGACACACCCTCATCTGAACGCGTTCACATAGCGTTTTTTGGAAAAAGAAACGCAGGTAAATCAAGTCTTGTAAACGCTGTTACCGGTCAGGAACTTTCCGTGGTTTCCGATGTAAAAGGCACCACCACCGATCCGGTCTTAAAAGCAATGGAACTTCTCCCTGCCGGTCCTGTAGTGATCATCGACACACCGGGATATGACGACGAAGGCGCTCTCGGTGAAATGCGCGTAAGGAAAACGGAACAGATCCTTGAAAAAACCGATCTTGCAGTCCTCGTTATCGACGGAACTGACGGCATCTCTCCGGAAGATAAAAATCTGAAAGATATCTTTGTGAAGAAAAACATACCGTTTATTACTGCATTCACAAAATCTGATCTGACTGAAAGCAGCAGTGAACCGGACGAAGCTGCGGACGGTTCTGCGGCAATTACGGTAAGCATACACGACAAAGACAGCATAAACAAACTTAAAAATATAATAGCTGAAAAAGTATCGGAACAGAGACAGAACGAAAAGAAGATAATCGGCGATTTTCTCTCCCCTTCCGACGTGGTCGTGCTGGTGATCCCGGTGGACGCAGCCGCACCAAAAGGAAGGCTTATCCTTCCACAGCAGATGGTTCTTCGTGAAGTCCTGGATGCCAAAGCAATACCTGTTTCCACCCAGACTGAAACCTATGCAGAGACACTTTCAGTACTTAACAAAAAGCCGAAGCTTGTCATTACCGACAGTCAGGCATTTGCTGAAGTAAGCAGGAAAACGCCTGATGATCTTACTCTCACTTCGTTCTCGATACTTATGGCAAATTACAAGGGAGTGCTTGAACAGGCTGTTCACGGACTGAAAACACTCAAAGAACTGCGTGACGGTGACAAGGTACTCATTTCAGAGGGATGCACCCATCACAGGCAGTGTGGTGACATAGGCACCGTCAAGCTGCCTGCACTCATCAGAAAATTCACAGGCGTTTCCCCTGATTTTCATTTCACATCAGGCCGCGAATTCCCTGAGGATCTTTCTGAATATTCACTTGTGATCCACTGCGGCGGATGCATGCTGAACGAACGTGAAATGCAGTCCCGCGGAATAAGAGCATCGGAGCAGAATATTCCTTTTACAAACTACGGCACAGCTATCTCATATATGAACGGCATCCTGCCGCGGACATTAAGTCTGTTTCCACATCTGTGTGACGTTATACGGAATAAATAATCGTATTTCACCTCACAAATATTCTCTGAATCCGTCACCTGCTATACTATATAATGCAATATGAAAATACAGTGAAAAATGACTGATTCACTTGCACATCCTGTGCAGTTATGTTATAATAGGGAATGGCTTCAGGCCGTTTTTTACTAATTTTTTAGCAATCAGGTTAAAACGAAAGGAAGATAACATACATGAAAAAAATCAGATCTATGATCGCAGCACTCGCAGCTGTTTCGCTTCTTGCTTTAACAGCTACATCGTGCGAAAAAGTTGCTCCGGACAATTCAGGTGTAAAACCTGACGCCCCAGCTGTTACTGCAGATGATAACTCAGTTGCAGGAAATGATGAAAACAGCAGCACAGAAGACTCAAAGGCTTCTGATTCCAAAACCGATGACATCGGCAAACCGCCTAAGATGAACGAAGACAATATTCCGGGACAGCAGAAAGCAAACGACGGTCCTACTCTTACTATCCCTGACATCGAGGCAAACGCAGGCGAAGAAGTAACTTTCAAGATCGATATAACAGACAATACAGGTTTCACAGCACTCATCGCATGGATCGACCTTAACGACGAATATTTTGAATTCGTTTCAGCAGTCGGCGGCGACGCAGATGATGAAGAAAACGAAGATTCAGTACTGTACTCAAACCTCACTGCAAATACATTCAACAAGGAAGATGCTCCTGGTACAACTACCATCGTATGCTTCTACTTTGACGGAAACCTTGAAACATACAAGGAAAACACAACATATGCTACTGTAACCTTAAAGGTAAAGGAAGACACTCCTGCCGGCAAGTACGATCTTGCATTTGACGCAGACGGCGACGGCAACGGCAGTGCAATGTGCAATGACTGCGACCGTGAAAACGAAGTCGTTATCATCCGCACTCCTACATACAAGAACGGCAGCATAACAGTAAAGTAACGGAGGGACTCTGAATGAAAAAGCGTATTTTTATCTGTGCATTACTTATGGCATCAGCTTTATGTATTGCATCATGTGACGGAGTTTCCTCACCTGATCCTGCTTCTCCTGCAGGTCAGTCATCTGACAGCAGTACACAGAACGATGAATACATTCCTGAAAAGGATGCAGACGGCAACACTATCGAAGTAGTTGAAGTTACTGACGCACAGGGCGAAGTTGTAAAGGACGATGCCGGAAAGCCTGTAACAGAACTCAACATCGTTGACGATAAGGGTGCAGTTATCACAGACGCAAGCGGAAACAAGGCAAAGCCTAATATTCCTTCAAAGCCTACAAAGACTTCACCTTCACCGAGCGCTTCTGCTGGAAACGGCAGCAACGGCAGCAATAGTGACAACGGAAACAACAGCAACAACAGTAACGGAAACGATGCCGGAAACAGCACTCCGTCAAAGGCAAGCAATGAACTCGTCGCTTTCCTCTGGTACGGTGATTCAAAAGTTGTTAATGGAAAGGCAAAGTTCGACTGTATCACATCTGACACCGACATTCTCGAGATCACTTTCAAGATCAAAGACGGTGCAAAGAACGGAAAGTACGAAGTTAAGTACTACGAAGACGGTGACCACTCATCTTCATTCTGCGATGACAGTGATGACATCCAGAGTATACCTGTAACATATGTTGCTGGTGTTATCGGCGTAAATGAATCAGTTTCAGACAACGCTGTTCCTTCTTCAGGTCTTGCTTTCGCAGTATCCAGCGCAGAAGGAAAGCCTGGCGATACAGTAACTGTAAAGTGCAGCCTTAAAAATGTTTCAACTCCTGTGGCGGCATTCAACTCATATCTTTCATATGACACATCAGTACTTGAACCAGTGGCTGTAAAGAACATCGGATTCATCGAAAAATCAGGTAACTTCACCTGCAATGTAAAATGATTTCACTTCTAAATCATTTCCCGTGCTGTCGGAAACGTGGTAAAATCAATAGAATTATTGCTTTTTCCCCTATGTTTTTTTATCAGCCTAAGATAACTTTTTTTGAAAAGCACTTGAAATTAAACGGGTTTTGATATAGAATAGAAATATAATATTTTTATTACAATTATTTATGGAGGTATTTTAACTATGTCAGTTAAAGTTGCAATCAATGGTTTCGGCCGTATCGGTCGTCTTGCTTTCAGACAGATGTTTGACGCTGAAGGATATGAGGTAGTTGCTATCAACGACCTTACAAAGCCTTCAATGCTCGCTCAGCTCCTCAAGTACGATACAGCTCAGGGCGGCTACTGCGGAAAGATCGGCGAAAACAAGCACACAGTAACAGCTGATGATGAAAAGGGTACACTTACTGTTGACGGTAAGACACTCACAATCTATGCAAAGGCTAATGCTGCTGAACTCCCATGGGGCGAAATCGGCGTAGACGTAGTTCTCGAATGCACAGGTTTCTACTGCTCAAAGGAAAAGTCACAGGCTCACATCGATGCTGGTGCTAAGAAGGTTGTTATCTCAGCTCCTGCAGGCAATGACCTCAAGACTATCGTATACAGCGTAAACGAAAAGACTCTTACAAAGGATGACAAGATCATCTCAGCTGCTTCATGCACAACAAACTGCCTCGCTCCTATGGCTGATGCTCTTAACAAG
>JBGUVZ010000080.1:0-5277 GCA_045220685.1 Oscillospiraceae bacterium
TCAAAGCCTATGCAGAACATTTCAGGCATCTTTCTTACATAACCAAGAACTTCGCTTATTCTCGAAATATTGTCCTGGTCAGGTGCCATCTCAAACTTGCTTATGTCGATAGCAGTTTCATAATTCTGAAGTCCCGTCTTGATCGTTTCGCTGAGACTTGCAATGGTGTCATCCACGGACGCCATTACAAATACAGACGGAGCTGCAAAATTAAATGTAACAGCAGCCGACAACAGGCCGCTTATAAATTTTGCAAATCCTTTCTTCATAGTGAATCCTCCATTCCCTTGGTTCTACTCATTTAATTTAACATCAAAAATTAATAAAAGGCTGATACTTTTGGTATCAGCCTTTATTTCCAACCATAAACGTCCATTCTTAAGGGTCGTTTAAAAATTGTGCAGCTGGCTGTCATACCCTTTTATTCGGTTTAGACCCGTTAGCTTTGCGTCCTTGCCTTTCAGCAAGTTTGCCCAATAATTAAATTTTCTTATTATATTAGTGAGTAGTAAGTTGAAAAGTCAGATCATTATGAATCACATACATAATCATTAGTAAGACGGAAGAGTAAGATGTTATCAGATGTTTAGGTCAGATGAAAATAAATTACCGAACCGCTAAAAGCGATCCGTGATTTATCTTCTGTTCACAGTATAGCACTGTGGAATACCGTTGTCAATAGTCAATATAAATTTTTCTTATTCATATTTTCGATTTGTATACATGCACACTTACGACGACTTTTCTGTATGCAAAATACCGTCTGAAATTTTTACCTCAGTTCAAAATATGATGAAAGTCCGTAAACCCATCGTTCCGCTATTTATATTATTACAGATTAGTTCACTTTAATTTGTGCACATAAAACTATTGAATTCGTGCTTTAATTCGTGTATAATTATATGTATAGTGATTTTTATACATATCACTGATTATAAATAACCGGTATCACATGTTATCTATCATATTGACTAATATACATCAGTCTGTATATCGGCCAGGGGGAAACGAACATCATAAACCGGAGAACGGAGAAGAAAGATGAAAAAGATGACCAGGGATTATATCAGGCAGGAGCTTGAAAAAGTACTGAAGACTGACTACAACATAGCACCGAATGATGCTTCCGACGCTCAGGTGTACAATGCTCTTTCTACTATAGTAATGCACTACCTCAGCGAAAAGAGAAACAGCTTCAACAACAAGATCAACTCAGAAGGAAAGAAGCAGGTATACTACCTTTCAATGGAATTCCTTATGGGCCGTTCACTTAAGACAAGCCTTTACAACCTCGAAATTGTAGAGGACGTAAGAAGCATTCTCAAGGAATACAAGATCAACCTCGATAAAATATATGAAAACGAGCCGGATGCAGGTCTCGGAAACGGCGGTCTCGGAAGACTCGCAGCCTGCTACCTCGACGCCATGGCTACACAGTGCATACCGGCCATGGGCTACTCTATCTGCTACGAATACGGTATTTTCAAGCAGAAGATCGACGAAGGCTGGCAGACAGAACTTCCTGACAACTGGATGCCGGGTGGTGACGTATGGCTCGATCCTAAGCCGGAAAAGGCTATCGAAGTTCACTTCGAAGGCGAACTTCACGAATACTGGGACAGCCAGTACCACCACATCTCACACCAGAACTACAGCACTGTTATCGCCGTTCCTTGTGACATGTACGTTTCAGGCTACGACAGCGAAGGCGTTTCAGTTCTGAGACTGTGGACTGCAAAGTCACCAAGCTTTGATATGGCAATGTTCAACCAGGGCGACTACGCTAAGGCACTCGGCCAGAACAGCATTGCAAACGCTATCTCAAAGGTTCTTTACCCTAACGACAACCACCTCGAAGGCAAGTCGCTCAGACTCAGACAGCAGTATTTCCTCTGCGCTGCTTCCATCGGTGATATCGTTACAAACCATATGTCCGTTTACGGCACACTGGAAAACCTTCACGACAAGGTAGCTATCCATATCAACGACACACATCCTACCCTCGCTATTCCGGAACTCATGAGAATCCTTCTCGATGACTGCGGATATACATGGGACAAGGCATGGCATATCACAAAGAACACATTTGCATATACAAACCACACTGTAATGGCTGAAGCCCTTGAAAAGTGGGATGTAAACCTTCTTAAGAGCATTGTTCCGAGAATCTTCTCTATTATAGTAGAGATCAACAACAGATACTGTGCAAAGATCGCAAGCCTTACAGAAAACGACTACGACAAGACAAGCCGTATGTCCATCGTAAAGAACAACACTGTCCACACTGCTACTCTCTGCGTTGCAACTGCACACAGCGTAAACGGTGTTTCAAAGCTCCATTCCGAGATCATCAAGACAGATGTATTTGCCGATGAGCATCAGCTTTATCCGTATAAATTCAAGAACGTTACAAACGGTATCGCTTACAGACGCTGGCTCTACCAGTCAAATCCGGGTCTTACAAAGCTTCTCCGCGACAAGATCGGTTCAAGCTTCCTCAAGGACGGCAGCGAACTCAGCAAGTTCACACTCTTCAAGGATGACAAGTCAGTTCTCGACGAGCTTGCAAAGGTAAAGCGCGAAAACAAGGAAAACTTCCTCAAGTACTGCAAGAACTACTGCAACCTCGACTTCAAGATCGATCCTGACAGCATCTTCGACGTTCAGGTAAAGAGACTCCACGAGTACAAGCGTCAGCACCTCAATGCGCTCAACATCATCGCTGACTACAACTATCTCCTCGAACATCCGGACGCTGACTTCACACCTAAGACATACATCTTCGCAGCAAAGGCTGCTCCGGGATACTATCTCGCAAAGCAGATCATCAAGATGATCTGGAGCATTTCACAGGAACTCAGAAAAGATCCTAAGATATCTGAAAAGCTCAACGTTTACTTCCTCGAAGACTACAAGGTTACACTTTCCGAAATGCTTATGCCGGCAAGTGATATTTCCGAACAGATCTCACTGGCAGGTACTGAGGCATCAGGTACTGGTAACATGAAGCTCATGCTCAATGGTGCGATCACACTTGGTACTCTCGACGGTGCAAACATCGAGATCAAGGAAGCTGTAGGCGATGACAACATCATCATCTTCGGTATGAACGCAGCAGAAGTTGCCGCAAAGAAGCAGGAAGGCTACAATCCAAAGAGCTACTTCGAGTCAGACAACACGATCAAGATGGCTGTCAACCGTCTGTACAAGGGTATAAACGGCTGCGCATTCAACGAGATCGCAAACTCACTCGTAAACTCAGATCCGTACATGGTACTTGCAGACTTCGAGTCATACCGCAGTGCTCAGAAGCGTTCAACAGAACTGTACAACGACAAGTACACATGGCTCAAGATGTCACTCTGCAACATAGCAGGCGCAGGTATATTCTCAGCTGACAGAGCTGTAAACGAATATGCAAGAAACATCTGGGGACTTAATAAATAAAAACGGAAATCCGGCTTCGCACCGGTTCTCCACACTGATTTATAAATAAATCAGTATGTCATAACAAAAATTTATCGCAGCACTGGTTTTTCTGGTGCTGCTTTTTGTCTTTCAGAGACAAAAAGCACCTTAAAGATCATCCGTATCTTTAAGGTGCTGTATTTTTGATATTTAAATTTTATGCTTCTGCTGTACCACCATCGCGGTGAAGAAGTTTCTTTGCTGTCTGGATAATTGAAGGAGCATTTACCGCACATGTTGCCACAAATCCGATGAAAAGCCATACCTTCATGAATGCAAAATCTGCAAGAATAGCAACAGCCATGAAAAGAATTATTCCTGAATTGATAAGAAGCTTTTCCACTTCAACTTTGTAACCAACCAGATTACGTGTATCCTTAAGTCTGATAACAAAGCATATGAGATATGCCGCCATAGTAGCGAAAGCAGCGCCCTGTACGCCTACTATCGGAATAAGCACAAGATTCAGAACAAAGTTTGATATTGCAGCAATACCACTGGTGTAGAAGGATTTCTCGTTTCTTCCTGCTGCATTGTAAATACCGCTTAAGAAGTTGCAGAAACTCTGCATGAGTGATGCGATTATCAGGAACGGTGTCATTTTATATGAATCCCAGAACTTTTCGCCTGTAAGAAGCATTGTAAGCGGCTGTATAAGCATCATTATACCTGCCGAGCCGACAAACATTATCGCGGTGTACGCACTCATTACCTTGCTGTAGTACTGGCGGTATGCATCCGTGCCGTACTGTGTGATGGCTGACATCTGCCATGCCCTGAAGAATATTACTGAAACGAATGATATAAGTGCCGGTATCCTGTAGGCACATGAGTAAAGACCGTTTACGTTATCGCCTAAGAATTTTGATACAAGGAACAGGTCTGAAGAACTTACGATCCACCAGAGTATCGCTGTCGGAATAAGCGGAAGGCTGTAACGGAACATCTTCGCCTTAAGCTTAGGATCAAATTCCGAAATGCTGAAATCCTTTCGTATGTTTCCGAAATACATAAGGAAAAATATCGAAAACAGGTCAGACATGATAATGCTGAGTATGTAACCGGCAATATCAAGCTTGAATACGACCATAAACAGCAGTGTGAATAGAACAAGCGACACAGCCGACAGCAGACTGTCAACGGTATACAGCTTGATGTAATCCTTAGCCTTAAGATGCTGCTGCTGTATCCACCGGAATTCCGACGTGAACATAAACATCATCATCAGTCCCGTATACTGCTTGAATCCGGCTATCGACGCAATAAAAGCAATAGCGATCATACCGATTGCCATACTTCCAGCAGATGTCATTACCGCAGTCGAATATACTTTTCTCTTGCTAAGCGTCTTGTCAAGTCCGAAACGCAGAACACTGTCCGCCAGACTGAGCGACGCCACCGGTCCGAGAAGATTTATAAGATTCTGGATCTTGGTTGCAACTGAATATGCATCTTCTGTCATATGTGATGTGACCAGTTTAAGAAGCAGGACACTGAGTATTTTTGAGCTGAACGAGCCAAGCGAAAAAATAAATGTATCAGATACGAGTTTTTTATATCTGTTCAAATTTCTCCCCCGTTTCTAAAAAAATCAATACACTACTATTATATCAGACAATTTCAGAAAAATAAATACTTTTTCGCAAATTATAGCAAAAGTGTCACTGACATCTTGGAATTTCCATGAGGTATACGCAGAATTTGATCCACATAAATGTTTCCGCCTCAAAAGTGTAGAGATTCTAGATTTTTCGTCCTCAAAAATGTGATTTTCAGAGAATTTACGTCCTTAAAAATGTATTTCAGATG
>JBGUVZ010000081.1:0-5323 GCA_045220685.1 Oscillospiraceae bacterium
GTGAAACACGCACGTATTCCCTGCCGAGAGCGCGGGCTATTGAGTTACCTATGGATGTCTTGCCGACACCAGGAGGGCCCACAAGACAGATTATCTGACCGGTAACATCCGGTTTTATCGCATTTACAGCAATGCTTTCAAGAATTCTTTCCTTGACCTTCTTAAGTCCGAAATGATCCTTTTCAAGTACTGCCTCGGCTTTTTTAATATCAACCTTTATCTTGCTTTCCTTGTTCCACGGAAGTTCAAGAATCGTGTCGAGATAATTCTTGATTACAAAGGTCTCCTGTGAAGATTCAGGCAGTGATCTGAGTCTGTCAACTTCACGCATAAGCTTGTCGTTTATCTTTTCATCGAGTTTCAGCTTGAGGATACGTGTTCTGTAGTCTTCATCCTCATCTTCCTCGCCGAGCTGTTCGGAAATGACTCTCATCTGCTCGCGGAGGATGTTCTCGCGCTGATTCTTTCCGAAGTTCTCCTTAACCTGACTGTTGATGTCATTTTCAATGGCAAGAACTTCAGTTTCCTTTACGAGCACGGCAAGGAGGAATGAAAGCTTGTCGATGATGTCGTTCTTTTCGAGGAGTTCCTGCTTGTCAGCACTCTGGAAATTTGCGTTGAAAACTATGTTTTCAAACAGTTCCTCAGGATCGTCCTGACAGAGAATTGACTTTACAAGCTCGCCTGTCATACGCGGAAGAAGTGAAGCGTATCTTTCAAACTCCTTCTTGATGGAACGGCTCATGGCTTCTATTTCAGCCTTTGATGCCTTTCTGCGCTTAGGAGGCTTTACCACCTCAACATATGCTTCAAAGTAAGCATCGTCAGTATCTGAGTCTGTAAATGTAAGAAGCTCGGCCTTGTCAAGACCTTCAACGAGGACTCTGAGTTCGTCATCAGGTGTTCTGAGCACCTGTCTGATCTCAGCGATAACGCCTACCTTGTACAGATCTTCACGTTTTATATCCTCGGCAAAAACATCACGCTGGGCGATCACAAAGATCTTCCTGTCTGTTTTAAGCGCCTGTTTTACTGCGTTCACTGCCTTTGATCTGAGTACATCGAAGTGAACTACCATCTTAGGGAACGCAACTATCCCTCTTATCGGGACTGCCGGTAAAATATCATAGTTTTCAAGAATATCATAATCGGATCCAGAAGATCCGTTACTGTTGTTTTCATTTTTTGCTGTTTCCGGGCTGTTTTTTTCATCAAGTTCTGATTTTTCAAGTTCCGGTTTATCTTTTTTTATGATGTCCACCTTCTTAAAGATATTTACATATTATTATACTATATTTTACGCTTTTTTTCAAGTGAGTTCTTTCGTGATTTCTTCCCCGGAAACAGAAAAATAAAAGGACACCCGCTTTGACAGCAGATGTCCCGTATACGAATTATTTCTTTATTGACTTTTTAAGCTTTGCAGCATCTGTTCTGATAACAGGTTTTGCGCCTTCGGTAACACATTCCTTTGTAACGATTACCTTCTTTATATCCTTGGAAGGAGCTTCGTACATGGTCTCCATGAGAATCCCTTCAACGATGGCTCTGAGTCCGCGGGCACCTGTCTTCTGAGCGATAGCCTTCTTTGCTATCTCCTCGAGAGCTTCAGGTTCAACTTCAAACTCAATGTTATCATAGTCGAAAAGTTTTTCGTACTGCTTGATAAGAGCATTCTTTGGTTCAGTAAGGATCTGGATAAGAGCCTTTTCATCAAGTTCGTCAAGAACTGTGATGAGCGGAAGACGTCCTACAAGTTCAGGAACGATACCGTACTTTACAAGATCCTGCGGTATTACCTTCTTGAAAATGTTGTTCATTTCTTCCTTGTCTGAAAGAACGTCTGAACCAAATCCGATGGACTTGTGCTTTGTTCTCTTGATTATAGCCTGTTCAAGTCCGTCGAATGCACCGCCGCAGATGAAGAGGATATTCTTTGTGTCAATGTGTATGAATTCCTGATTCGGGTGCTTTCTGCCACCCTGCGGAGGAACGTTTGAAACAGTACCTTCGATGATCTTGAGAAGAGCCTGCTGAACACCTTCACCGCTTACGTCACGTGTGATGGAAGTGTTTTCTGACTTTCTTGCGATCTTGTCTATTTCATCGATATAGATGATGCCGCGTTCAGCAGCCTTGATGTCAAAATTTGCAGCCTGGATAAGACGGAGAAGAACATTTTCAACGTCGTCACCTACGTAACCGGCTTCTGTGATAGTTGTAGCATCTGCGATGGCAAATGGTACGTCAAGAGTTCTTGCAAGTGTCTGTGCAAGAAGAGTCTTACCTACACCTGTAGGACCGAGAAGAAGAACATTGCTCTTCTGGATCTCGACATCATCACCTGCATCGTTGCTGAGAAGTCTCTTGTAGTGGTTGTACACTGAAACTGAAAGTGCGATCTTTGCAGAATCCTGACCGATAACGTACTGGTCGAGGACCTTCTTGATCTCCATAGGCTTCTTGAGCTTAACTGAGAAATCGTTGTTCTTCTTGGAAGTCTTGGTCTTAGGCTTTTCCTTGTCCTTGTCTCCCGGGCCTGCGATTATGTTATAGCAGTACACAACACATTCGTCACAGATGTTAGTATCTCCTGACGAAAACATGCTCTGAACACGATTTTCACCCTTGCCGCAGAAATTACAGGTTTTGAATCCGCTGTCTACCATAGTTCACCAACCTTATCTTTTTTCAACTACCTTGTCGATCAGGCCGTAAGCACATGCCTCTTCAGCTGACATAAAGTTATCACGCTCTGTGTCATTCTGGATCGTTTCAAGCGGCTGTCCTGTATTTTCAGCAAGCATGCTGTTTAACTTGTCTTTCATCTTGAGGATTCGCTCAGTATGGATCTTCATATCTGTAGCCTGAGTATGACCGCCGATTCCGCCGAGTGGCTGGTGGATCATAACTTCACTGTTAGGAAGAGCGTATCTCTTTCCCTTTTCTCCGCATGAAAGAATGAATGCACCCATTGATGCAGCCATACCGATGCATATTGTAGAAACATCACACTTGATATATCTCATTGTATCTACGATAGCCATACCTGCAGTTACTGAACCGCCAGGGCTGTTGATGTAGAGGTTGATGTCCTTTTCAGGATCCTGACTTTCGAGGTAGAGAAGCTGTGCAACAACAAGGCTTGCTGTTGTGTCATTGATCTCTTCTGAAAGCATTATGATACGGTCATTGAGAAGTCTTGAAAAGATATCGTACGAACGTTCGCCTCTGCTTGTCTGTTCTACAACGTAAGGTACAAAACTCATAATTCAATTTTCCTTTCGTCTGCTGCGGAAAAATATACCGCAGATTTATCTGCCTTATAATGCAAACATTCTCCTGCCGCTGACTCTGCGACAGCAACAGGAGTTTGTTTAAGTTCTATTCTGTTAGAATCGAAAGAGCTTATTCAGCGTCTTTTTCTTCCTTCTTTTCAGCGAGTGAGTTATCAACTACAGCGCTTTCCTTGATCATGTCTGCAGCCTTTGAAACGAGGAGATCCATCTTGTAGTCGTCTACGCTGATGAAACGCTTAACATCGTCAACGCTGATGTGGTTGTTTTCAGCGAGCTTAGCAAGACCTTCTTCAACTTCTGAATCTTCAACTGTGAGGCCTTCCTTAGCTACGATGCTTTCAAGAGCGAGTCTGAGCTTAACTTCGTTTTCAGCTCTGTCTCTGTATGTAGCCTTGAGGTCGTCACGGTCCATACCTGTGTACTGGAAGTAGAGGTCAAGAGTCATCTGGTTCTGAGCAAGACGAGCTTCGAATTCTGAGATTTCTCTTTCAACTCTCTGATCGTACATGCATTCCGGAATTTCACCTTCGAGGTTCTTGATGATCTGTTCGAAGAGGTAGTTTTCGAACTGAGCGTCAGCCTTCTGTGTAGCGTTTTCTTCGAGCTTCTTCTTGAGGTCTGCCTTGTATTCGTCAACTGTTTCGAATTCTGAAACGTCCTTTACAAATTCATCGTCAAATTCAGGAAGTTCCTGAGCCTTGATTTCCTTGATTGTGATCTTGAATGTAGCCTTCTGGCCAGCAAGATCCTTCATCTGGTAGTCTTCAGGGAATGTTACTTCGATTTCGAATTCTTCACCAGTCTTGTGACCTACAACCTGATCTTCGAAACCAGGGATGAACTGACCGCTGCCGAGTGTGAGAGGGAAATCTGTGCCCTTGCCGCCGTCAAATGCAACGCCGTCCTTGAAACCTTCGAAGTCGATAACAACTTCGTCGTCGAGCTGAGCTGCTCTGTCTTCAACAGTTACGATTCTTGCCTGTCTCTTTCTTGCAGCTTCGATCTGTTCGTTGATAACTTCGTCAGTTACAGCGTCGATAACCTTAGGAGCCTTGAGACCCTTGTATTCTGAAACTGAAACTTCCGGCTTTGTTGTGCATGTAGCCTTGAGAACAGCACCTTCAGCCTTTGAAGCAGAAACGATCTCAACCTGTGGTCTGTCAACGAGTTCGAGCTTTGTTTCTTCAAGAGCTGCTGTCATTTCGTCAGGGAGAATGTCGTTGAGAGCTGTATCGAAGAATACTTCTTCACCGTAGTACTTTTCGATAACAGACATAGGAGCCTTGCCCTTTCTGAAGCCCTTGATCTGGATCTGGTTCTTTTCCTTTTTATAGGCATTTAAAACTGCCTTGTTAAAGTCTTCTGCACTTATTTCAATTATTAACTCAGTAGTATTTACTGCAACGTTATTTGATGATTTTAAACTCATTTAAATCGTCCTCCATATTTTAATAAACAACATCTAATCCATTATATCACATACGAAATATTATTGCTATAGACCATTATCGTGTTCTACGTTTTCAACAAACCTACATAACGCGATATGGTGCAAATTTGAGATAATCACTGGAAATCATTATATATTCCACTCCGTCGTGCATTCCTGTGATAGCATTTTTCTGACTGTAACCGTGTATATGACCGTAAAAGCACTGCTTTATTCCGTACCTGTAAAGCACATCAAGGATATCGTAGTTGCTGTTTAAGCCGTACACAGGAGGATAGTGCAGAAACACCACTGGTTCAAGTCCTGCATCCAGAGCCGCTTTTATCGATACTTCGAGACGCTGCACTTCACGGAACTGAACTTTCTCGTCTTCTGTACCGTCACCGATGCTTACCCATCCGCGGGTGCCGCAGATACCGTATTTTCCGTAGGAATAACAGTTGTTGAACAGAAAGGATATCGTATCGAAATGATTTTCTTCAACAAACCTTTCCATCTTGGCCATGGTAGACCACCAGTAATCATGGTTGCCCTTCAGAATTATCTTTTTTCCCGGAAGACTGTTGATAAACTC
>JBGUVZ010000082.1:0-6311 GCA_045220685.1 Oscillospiraceae bacterium
CATCCTGATAGCAGTGAGTACAGCGAAGATTACACCGGTGAAGAATATGCCACTGCAGAACGTGTTTTCTGCCCTTAAGCTGTTCAGTCACGGGAATGCCTTTCGTATGTTTCTTTTGTTTTCAATTCTCATTCTCCTGTATTGAAATTATAAGTCTATTGTATCAAAATATGACCTTCAAGTCAATGAAAATGAAATTCGTCTTTGGACAACCCGAAAATTTGTATTAGACGTTTCTTATAATTTTCTGTTGTAATTTGTTTATTACTGATGTATAATATAGATAAGTTTTTCAGGGAGGGGGATATTCATGAATACTGATTTAAAAGGCAGCACCGAAAAAACAGGTGAAGGATTAACAGTAACTAAAAAGTCGAGCCTTTCAATGCTTGATGTATGGAGTATATCTCTGGGCTGTATGGTCGGATGGGGTGCCTTCGTAATGCCGGGATCTACATTTCTGCCGGTAGCCGGACCGCTCGGCTCTGTTATTGCTGTTTTTGCCGGTATGATCATAATGCTTGTTATAGGAAACAACTTTTCCTATCTTATGAACCGATATCCTGAAAAAGGCGGAGTTTATACCTACACAAGAGAAGCATTCGGACGTGAACATGCTTTCCTTAGTTCGTGGTTTCTCTGCCTTTCTTATCTTACTATAGTATTCATGAACGGAACTGCTCTTTTCGTTGTGTTAAGGACAGTGTTCGGAGATGATATCAAAACAAGTCTTCACTACATAGTTTCAGGCAACAAGATCTATATGAGTGAAGTTTTTATTTCCGTATTCGCCCTTACCGGAGCGGGACTTCTTTTTATTACATCCAGGAAAGTGCTTCACCTGATCAATAATATCCTTGCTCTGATCATGGCTCTCGGTATTGGGATAGTCGCGGTTCTGTGTATTCCGCACGCCGCTGATGCTTTCGGTGATTTCGGCTCGGACGGAACAAATCCGGCTTTCGGAATTTTCAGTATTGTTTTTCTTGCACCATGGGCTTTTGTCGGATTTGAAGTTATTTCATTCGATACGTCACGTTTCAAATTTCCTGTAAAAAAGTCACGTAGTATAATCGTTACTTCAGTTATTGTTGCCGCACTATCGTACAGCGCAATGGTTCTTGTCGGTGTATCTTTAGTTCCGGACGGATATTCGGGCTGGATGGAATACATTAATGACATTCCGAATATCAGTAATATAAAAGCTGTTCCTACTTTTTTCGCTGCCAAAAGCATAATGGGAACTCCGGGACTTGTGATCATATGTATAGCAGCATTTGCCGCAGTTCTTACAGGAATATTCGGAGGCTACCGTGCCTCGATAAATGTTCTTAACACAATGGCTGACGACAAGATCCTTTCAGAGAATTTTTCAAAGTCAGCTTTCAGTATACTGTTTGTAATGCTGTTTTCTGTTATTATGGCTTTCCTTGGCCGAAATACTCTCAGCTGGTTTGTTGATCTGACATCATTCGGTGCAATAATGGCTTTCGGCTATACATCAGCTGCTGCTTACAAATTTGCACGTATCGAAAACAATAAAAAAGTAAAGATAACAGGACTCCTTGGCTCGGCAGTTTCTGTGGCTCTTGTTCTTGTTCAGCTTGTTCCGAGACTTACCGTTATGGAAGTGATGGGAGCTGAAGCTTTTCTCCTTTTATCGTTCTGGTGCCTTCTCGGATTCTTCTTCTATCTTCGTACTGTTACAAAGAGTGCATCAGGCGAGTACCGCGGTATGTCCGTTTCAGGCGTTGTTCTTTTCGCTCTGCTTGTTTATTCTGTATTACTGTGGCTTGGTAAACGTCTTGTTTCAAAGGAAAGCATTGAAGAAGTACGCAAAACGCTTATCTCAGGAGGTATTGTTCTTCTGATCATCGTATTCACCGGACTTTCAGTAATGCTCTATCTGCAGACCCTTCTTCAGAAAATACATGAGAATTCAGAACGTGAGAAGATCCGTGCGGTTGAAAGCAATGCTGCAAAAAGCCAGTTTCTTTTCAATATGTCCCACGATCTCCGTACTCCGATGAATGCCATTGTAGGTTACACTGATCTTGCTCTGCGTGAGACAGATCCGGAACAGCGTTCTGATTATCTTGCCAAGATAAAGCGTTCAAACAAGCAGCTTCTAACTCTGATAAATGATATACTCGAAATGAGCCGTATTGAAAGCGGTAAACTTGAACTGGAAGATGTTCCATCTGATCTTTCCGATATGTTCGATGAGATACATGAACTTTTCGAAGAGCAGATGAAACAGAAGAAAATTGATTTTTCTGTAGATATTTCAAGCCTTAAAGACCGTTATGTCTGGTGCGATGTGAAAAATCTGACCAGAGTAGTGATAAATCTTCTGAGCAATGCTTATAAGTTTACTCCTGAAAAAGGGAAAATAACCGTTACAGTTCTTCAGTCTGAAGCTGATGAAGAAGGGAAAAACAGTTATGAAATTAAGGTGCGAGACAGCGGAATAGGAATGTCGAAGGAATTTGTAGCAAAAATGTTCAGTCCGTTCGAACGCGAACGTTCATCTACTGTCAGCGGTATCGAAGGAACAGGACTTGGACTTTCTATCTGTAAAAGCATAATCGACCTTATGGGAGGACAATTTGAAGTCAATACTTCTCCGGGAAAGGGTACTGAAATAACTCTTAAACTGAAGTTCCGCACTGCAGATGAGGAAGATGTGGTCAAGCAGAAACCGGGCAGCGAGGATGTCGTTGTTCAGACAAGCTTAAGCGGCAAACGGCTTCTTCTTACCGAGGACAATGCTATCAATATGGAAATAGCGAAAATGATCCTTACACAGTCTGACTTTGAAGTCGAAACCGCCGAAAACGGACAAATCGCAATAAACATGCTTAAGAATTCTGCACCGGGATACTACGATGCAGTCCTTATGGATATTCAGATGCCTGTAATGGACGGCTATACAGCCGCAAAAAAGATCCGCGAACTAGAAAACCCGTCAATTGCCGGAATCCCGATAATCGCCATGACAGCCAACGCATTCAGAGAAGACGAAAAAGCCGCCCTCGACGCAGGAATGCAGGCGCATATATCAAAACCGATCGATGTGCAGGAACTGCTGATGACGCTTTCGAAGTTTCTTGCATAAAAAAGGAGAAGGTTTTGTTGGCTGATCCAGTTAATATTCAATAAAGTTAAGCCCTCTGTTCTATACCAAAATTGGTGAAGACAGAGGACTTTTTGTATCTGTTTATAAATGACAAGAAGAACGTAATTTAACTATATTGTCCTATTAATTACAAAACTTTAATAAATAAAAAAGTGATATTGATTATTTAATATCACTAAAATATCTCTAAAACATTGACTGTTTTTATATTTTCTGATATAATTCTAATATAAAACCTCAACTAATGTCAGATTATTAGTTGTAGTTCTACGGGAAATAAACAGAAAACAAATTTTTATGATTTAAGGAGAAAAAATATGCAGATTACAAGAGAATTAATTTCATATGTAGATGCGGGATTTCCGATTATTTACATCAACTCTTTCGAAGAAACAAAGGTAGATGCAATAATCGCTTCAGTTATGGGAGGAAGAAAAGGTCTTGAATGGAACGGATCACAGGGGTTTTGTGATTTTAAGACCAAAGGAAATCTTCTACCTGAAACTGAGTCAGAAAACGGGCTAGCTAAAACATTATCAAATCTTTGTACCGATAATGAACTTGCCCGAAAGTTTTTAGTTATTAAAGATGCTCATTTGTATATTGAAAATCCGAGAGTTATTTCTCTTCTAAAGACAATAGCACTTAATATTTCTAACGGACTTGATTCGGTAATAGTAATTGTTTCATCAGTGCTTAAATTCCCGAAGGAACTTGAAAAATTCATTACAATCATCGAAATGGAATATCCGAATCAGGAAGAAATAAAGGTTCAGATAAAAAAGTTTGCTGAAGAACAGGAAGCAGAAATAACAGAAGATCTTCTTGAAGATATGTCCATGGCTTTCAAGGGACTTACGGAATTTGAAATAGAGAATCTTCTTGCGGCAGCTCTTGCCAAGGATGGTATGTTTACCAGAAGTGATCTGAAACTTATCTTTGATCAGAAGCAGCAGATGATCAAAAAATCAGGAATACTTGAAATGATTCCTGTTAAAGAACGTCCTGAAGATATCGGTGGTCTGGAAAATATGAAAACATGGCTCGAACGAAAAGCGAAAGTTTTCAAATCACTCAATAAAGCGGTTGAATTTGGTGTTAATATGCCAAAAGGCGTACTTATTGCAGGTGTTCCTGGCTGTGGTAAATCGCTCTGTGCCAAAGTAACATCACAGATGTTTGATGTACCACTTCTTCGTCTTGATATGGGTAAGATAATGGGGAAATATGTCGGAGAATCTGAAGAGAATATGCGTAAGGCAATCGGCCTTGCTGAAGCTGTTTCACCTTGTGTTCTCTGGATCGACGAACTTGAAAAAGCTTTCGCAGGTGTGAACGGGACCGGAAATGAGGTTACTGTCAGACTGTTTGGAACTTTCCTTACATGGATGCAGGAAAAGACCAGTTCAACTTTCGTTGTTGCAACAGCTAATGACATTTCAAAGCTTCCGCCGGAACTTATGCGTAAAGGTCGTTTTGATGAGATTTTTTACGTTGGACTTCCTAATCAGGAAGAACGCAGAAAGATCTTTGAAATTCATATAAGAAAACGCAGGAATCAGGATATAGGTAGTATAGACATAGGCAGTCTGGTTTCGCAGACAGACGGTTACAGCGGCGCTGATGTTGAGGGTGTTGTTATTGATGCAGTTGAGAATGCTTTCGTAGACGGCAGCGATATACTTACAACAGAACATATCAATGCAGCTATCAAAAATACACATTCACTTTCTGAAATTATGAAGGATTCACTTGATAAACTCTCGAAAGAATATGAAAGTAGACATTTCAAGAGTGCATCGAGATAAGGGGGATTATAGTTATGGCACGAGTAATAAGATTTCCATTAAAAATGAAGAACGGAGCAGAAGTGCGTTCGCTTGATGAATTAAAAGAGAATTTCGATCTTGAATCTGTTCTCGGATATTTTGCGAACGGAAAGCTTAAGACATGGCTTGAAGATAGATACTTTGATGAAAAAGCTGAGGCTGTTGGAGCTTTATCTTCTGGTATGTCTGATCTTAATGCAAAACTTTGCGAGATACTGGAAGTAGAGTATAAAGCGGAAACAACTTCGATTGATCTTGAAGTAATTCAGAGAAGAAATCAGAAACTCAAGATTCTGAGTACAGTTACTGATGATCAGGAGATTTTGAGAAATGTTGATATTGTTGCATTTAATACTCCTGAGATCAACGATAATATTTATGATATTCTCCGTACAGGAACAAATAAGATTTATTTGTACGGCGAAGAATTCAAAATACCAGCTCCGCCATCATCGGAAACAAGTTTACGATATATAGGTATAAATAAACCTCTAGTTACTTTTATTAATGGTTTGGATCTTGTTAGTTATGAAGAAGAGGGAATATCTTTTAAAAATGTGAAGTTTGAAAGTAATATTAATCCTTGGCTAACTAAGGGCGAAAGACTGTTTATTGAAGGTAAACATAAAGATGCATATCCTTTGATTTTAGAAGCAGCAAATAACGGTAATCCGCGTGCGATGTATTTGATGGCTCGTTATTTAAATGATGGTTATGATGTTGTATCAATTGATATTAAAGAACGCAATACCTGGTGCCAAAAAGCTTTTCAATATAATGAGCCATTGTCGATGTTTGTTTATGCTAATTGGGGTATAGAGAAAGACGACAAGAAAAAACAAGAAATTTATTCTCATGTACTTAGTAAAATTAATGAAATGGCAGATAATCGTGATTGTATATCACAACTATTTCTAGGTTTTATTTATAATGTAGGGGCGGGAGTGAATAAAGATTATAACGAGTCTTTCAAGAGGTACGTAAAAGTAGCAGAGCAAGGTTTGGCACGTGCACAAAGTAATCTTGGAAGTATGTATCGAGATGGTGTAGGTGTGAATCATGACGATGCCATGGCAGTTGAGTGGTATAGAAAAGCAGCGGAGCAAGGCTTTGTACATGCCCAAGGTAATCTCGGATTTATGTATGAAAATGGTCGAGGAGTTACTCAGGATTATACCAAAGCAGTCGAATGGTACAGAAAAGCAGCGGATCAAGGCAATGCATATGGGCAAAATAATCTTGGGCTGATGTACCAAAATGGTAAAGGAGTGAATCAGGATGATGCCCAGGCAGTCGAATGGTACAGAAAAGCAGCGAAGCAAGATTTTGCAAATGCACAAAAT
>JBGUVZ010000083.1:0-4029 GCA_045220685.1 Oscillospiraceae bacterium
TTTTTGTGCAGTATTTTGTAAAACTGAATATTGTCGGGACTGCTTACGGATATTCGGAGCGTAAACGTCCGAGATACTGTTTTTATCGGCATTTTTTATAAGAAAATTTATGCTTTCGGGCTGAAAAAACTGTTGACAAACAGGCATTATGTGTGCTAAAATTAATGCTTGCAGGGTGTTTTCCTGCAATGAAAGAGTTTGCTGTGAATTTTGATATATTTGATTTTGAAAATCGGAATTTTATGGCGAACTTGAATAAACAAGTGTTTTTCGGGTATAATATCCCGTTGAACATATATATTTTTTGAGCAAGGAGGTGTGATGAATTGCCAACGTTTAACCAATTAGTTCGCAAGGGCAGAGAGGTTTCGGAGAAAAAAGCAAAAGCTCCTGCACTTCTCAAAGGCTGGAACTCGAAAAAACGCAGAGCTATTGACCAGAATTCTCCTCAGAAAAGAGGCGTTTGTACTGCTGTTAAGACTGCTACCCCGAAAAAGCCGAACTCAGCTATCAGAAAGATTGCCAGAGTAAGACTTTCAAACGGTATTGAAGTTACTTCATATATCCCCGGTGTAGGTCATAACCTGCAGGAACACAGCGTTGTTCTTATCAGAGGCGGACGTGTTAAGGACCTCCCGGGTGTTCGTTACCATATTATCCGTGGTACACTTGATGCACAGGGTGTTGCAAAGCGTATGCAGGCTCGTTCAAAGTACGGTGCAAAGCGTCCGAAAGCAGGCAAAAAATAATTCGCCGGTCAGAAGCGAAAATGTTCCAAAGGATTTTTATTTGATAATGTGATACAGAGATGTATTTTTATATATATTAAGCCTCTCTGTACGCACAGCGGAAGAAAATATCCTTTCGAGTACCTATGAAATCACCTTATTGTGAAGGAGGGAAGTAAAGTGCCAAGAAGAGGTAATGTTGCAAAACGTGATGTTTTGCCGGATCCGGTTTACAATTCAAAGCTCGTTACCCGTCTTATCAATAATATCATGTATGACGGTAAAAAGGGTGTTGCACAGAAGATAGTTTACGGTGCATTTGAAATTGTGAACACAAAAACAGGCAAAGAGCCTCTCGAAGTTTTCGAGCAGGCTATGGAGAAAGTTATGCCTACTCTCGAAGTAAAGGCTCGCCGTGTCGGCGGTGCTACTTATCAGGTACCTATGGAGGTTCGCCCCGAGAGAAGACAAACACTCGGTCTTCGTTGGATCTCAAGATATTCAAGACTGAGATCTGAAAAGACAATGAAAGAAAGACTTGCCGGAGAAATCCTTGATGCTGTTAACGGTATTGGCGGTGCTGCCAAAAAATGTGAAGAAACTCACAGAATGGCAGAGGCAAATAAGGCATTCGCTCACTACAGATGGTAATGACTGCACTCTCGCAGCTTGAAAACAATAACAGCAGAACGGCTTTTTTAGCCGCCGTGAATTTATAAGGAGGATAATTAAATGGCAAGGCAAGTATCACTTGAAATGACACGAAATATCGGTATCATGGCTCATATTGATGCCGGTAAAACTACAACAACAGAGCGTATTCTTTTCTATACCGGTATCAACCATAAGATAGGTGAGACCCACGAGGGTGCATCTACAATGGACTGGATGGTACAGGAAAAGGAAAGAGGTATTACCATTACATCTGCTGCTACAACCTGCTTCTGGGCAGGCAGCAACAATGACAAGGGTAAGCACCGTATAAACATAATCGACACCCCCGGACACGTTGACTTTACAGTTGAAGTTGAGCGTTCACTTCGTGTACTTGACGGCTCGGTAACTGTCCTCTGTGCCAAGGGCGGCGTTGAACCACAGTCTGAAACCGTTTGGAGACAGGCTGACAAATACAGAGTTCCCCGTATGGTCTATGTAAATAAGATGGATATAATGGGTGCAGACTTCTATAACGTAGTAGGCATGATGAAAGACCGTCTTAAATGCAATGCAGTTCCGATTCAGCTGCCTATCGGTGCAGAGGAAACTTTCAAGGGTATCATTGACCTCGTTGAAATGAACGCAGACATCTATTATGATGATTTGGGTAAAGATATGAAGGTCGAGGAAATTCCCGAAGATATGAGAGAACTCGCTGAAAAGTACCATGCAGAACTTATCGAACACGTTTGTGAACAGGACGAAGAACTCCTTGAAAAATATCTTGAAGGTGAAGAACCTACAATAGAAGAAATAAAGAGAGTTATCCGTCAGTCAACAATAGATAATACAATGGTTCCCGTAGTATGCGGTACATCTTACCGCAACAAGGGCGTTCAGAAGCTCCTTGATGCTATCGTGGACTATATGCCGTCACCGATTGATGTACCTGCTATCAAGGGCATCAATCCCGATACAGAAGAAGAAGTTGAAGTTCCTTCATCAGACAGTGAGCCTTTTGCAGCTCTTGCTTTCAAGATCGCTACCGATCCGTATGTTGGTAAGCTCTGCTTCTTCCGTGTATACTCCGGTACACTCAATGCCGGTTCACAGGTATACAACTCGACTAAAGACAATTCGGAGCGTATCGGAAGAATACTTCAGATGCACGCTAACCACAGACAGGATATCGACATTGTTTATGCAGGCGATATAGCTGCTGCCGTAGGTCTTAAAAATACAACAACAGGCGATACACTCTGTGATCAGAGCCGTCCTGTTATATTGGAATCAATGGAATTCCCGGATCCTGTTATCCGTGTCGCTATCGAGCCGAAAACCAAGGCAGGTCAGGAAAAAATGGGTATCGCTCTTGCGAAACTCGCAGAAGAAGACCCGACTTTCAAGGCTTATACAGACGAAGAAACAGGTCAGACAATCATTGCCGGTATGGGTGAGCTTCACCTTGAAATTATCGTGGACAGACTTCTCCGTGAATTCAAAGTAGAAGCAAATATCGGTAAGCCCCAGGTTGCATATAAGGAAACTATCAGAAGAAATTCAGATGTTGACGAGAAATATGCAAGACAGTCCGGCGGTAAAGGTCAGTACGGTCATGTTAAAATTCGTATGGAACCCAACCAGGGCAAGGGCTATGAATTTGTTAACGCTGTTGTCGGCGGTGCTATCCCGAAGGAATATATCCCTGCTGTTGATGCAGGTATCCAGGGTGCAATGCTTTCAGGCGTACTCGCAGGCTACAATGTAGTTGACGTTAAAGTAACTCTCTATGACGGTTCTTACCATGAAGTCGATTCATCTGAAATGGCATTTAAGATTGCTGCTTCAATGGCATTCAAATCAGGTATGAGAAAAGCAGACCCTGTAATTCTCGAACCTATCATGAAAGTTACAGTAACAGTTCCCGAGGAATACATGGGTGATGTTATAGGCGACCTCAACTCACGCCGTGGCATGATCCAGGGTATGGAAGCTGTTGCAGGTGCTCAGAGAATAACTGCTATGGTTCCGCTTTCCGAGATGTTCGGCTATGCAACTGATATGCGTTCCAAGACACAGGGTCGTGGTCAGTATGTAATGGAACCCGATTCATACGCAGAAGTTCCCAAGAGCATTGCGGATGATATTATTTCAGCCCGCAGCAAAAAAGATTAATTTTTTATAAAAATTATAAAAAAACGCTTGCATTTTGGTCTTGTTGCTGATACAATAAGACCAAGTGCAATGCTTATTATAACTTAAAAATAATTTAGGAGGTAATTTCCAATGGCAAAGGCAAAATTTGAAAGAAACAAGCCACACGTTAACATTGGTACAATCGGCCACGTTGACCACGGCAAAACAACTCTTACAGCTGCTATCACAAAGGTTCTCAACCTTGAAGGCGATGCAGAATTCGTAGATTACGCTAATATCGATAAGGCTCCGGAAGAGAGAGAGCGTGGTATCACAATCAATACAGCTCACGTTGAGTATGAAACAGCAAACCGTCACTATGCTCACGTTGACTGCCCCGGTCATGCTGACTACGTTAAAAACATGATCACAGGTGCTGCTCAGATGGACGGTGCTATCCTCGTTGTATCAGCTGCTGATGGTCCTATGCCTCAGACAAGAGAGCACA
>JBGUVZ010000084.1:0-5612 GCA_045220685.1 Oscillospiraceae bacterium
AGTCTTCACCCCTGCGGGCCGAAGACTGCTATAGAAAAACCGAGCTGGTCAGCTCGGTTTGTAAAATTGCGCCGAAGGCGCCACATTTTCATTCGGACGACCGATACGCAGCATAATGTACAAAATAAGAGGCTACATTTTATTTATATATACAAAGTTTCGAATCGAGTGACAGATTTCGCTCTAAAATCGTCATTACTATATAGAGGTCAATCAAAGGAGTACTCATAATGATTGAATTAATAGTTCAAAGATATCGAAAAGAACTGACAAGGTATGTTCTTTTGCATATGCACCGCGGAAAAGCAGATGCAGAAGACATTGTGCAGGAGGTGTTTTTTGCCCTTTATAAAAAGCAAAATATAAGTGTTGATGAAAATATCAGAGCGTGGCTGTATGAAACAGCGCGATATAAAATAATGGAGTATAACCGGAATAATCCTCAGTTTGATGAAGTAACTGAAGAAATATCTGCACCGGATGATGGTTTTCCGGATGATATCAGCGGAAGTATTTTTGAGGGCATTTCGGATGAAGAATATGCTCTGCTTAAAAGTTATTTTATGGGCGAAGATAAGAATGAACTCGCAGCTCGTAATGGTATGACGATCAAGGCTTTATACTGCAAAGTTATGAGAATAAAAAAGAAAATCGAGAATCCGAGATAATGAGAAAGGATAATAATGATGATGAATATTTTAGAAGGGTGCTCTGTAAAAAAAATGGTAACTTTGAGCAACGCAGTATATAGATTCTGTAAGGAAGGTGGTTCTGATCATGACTGACAGAGAACTTCTTATTAAAATTCTGAGTGATACAGAAACAGAAAAAAAGGCAATTGAAGGGTTGAGAGCAGAGGTAGACGCTGAACTTTCAAAGGAAAATCCTGATTATGATAAGATAGCGGATCTGACCAAACTGTTTTGTGAAGTTACAGGTGCAGAAGAATATGTGCGCAACACTTCAGATGAAAAAATACTTAATGCCATCGCAAATCTTAAAAAGACTAAACCTAAAAGAAATATTTTCAGAAAAATCGTCACAACAGCTGCCTGTACAGCTATCTTACTGTTTTCAGCAAATGTTGTTTCTGTAAAGGCATTAAATAAAAACTTATTTGAAGTCATTGTTAATTATACAAACCAGGGCTTTTCAGTCAGTTATAATGATGCAGTAAATGACGATGATAAATACGGAATAAAAAAAGAATGTGCTGAGCACGGCATTTCTGCAGAAGTACCTGCGTATATTCCAGAAGGATTTGAACTTGTTAATCAGGAATATGATTCGTTATACTATGTGAAAAAAATGGTTTTTATATTTCACAATGGCGATAAGAGTCTTGTATTTGATTATCAGTTGTTCGATAATAACGAAGATTTTTCTAAAGTTGTTTATCCAAGTGATCATTATAATATCTCGGAGATCAGTTTAAACGGTGTTACTGCAAAGGTATCTAAAGAAGATGGGCAGTATACCTTAGTATACGGAAAAGGAAATTTGCTGACGACTGTATATGCAGCGAATATTCCGTATGATGAGTGTGATAAAATTGTTGAATCAATAAGTTGAAAAGGGGCGTTTTATTATGAAAAAAGGGATAATGTTACTTTGCATAATAGCTTTATTATTTAATAGCGGAAATATTATAAACGTTAAAGCGGAATCTATGAATGATGATATTCTTTATGAGAATGATCGAACAGAAGGTCTGATATATCAGACGAGCCTGAGTGCGAGATTGTGGTATGGTTATTTTTCGTTATCAGGAACAACAAATTCAAGCAGCACAATGGCTTATATAGGCTATACGGATATATCCATTCAGAGAAGCTCTGATAAAATTCACTGGACACAGGAAAAGACAATACCTAATATTTTGAATACAAATTCATCGAGTAATACGCTGACAGATTATTTGATTACTGTTTCGGGCGGTTATTATTACAGAGCCTGCCTGAATCATTATGCAGACAATGGTTCAGGAACAACACAGACAATTTCAAATACATCCAATGCAGTTTGGATATATTAATGTTCAATCGTTCAGGTGTTATGCGGTTGATAATACTCGGTTATCACCAGAGTGTATGAATGGGGAAAGGGGATGATACCATTGAAGAATCTTTCAAAGAAGATAGACAAGCTTGACTAATTGAGCAAATATAATTGTTAATAACAGGAGGGGATTTATCATGAAGATTTTTAAAGGACTATTATTGATGTTTACGGCTATGATACTGTTTACTTGTGCATTGCCAAGTGCAAGTGCAACTACAATTTACGGAGATGTGAACAATAGCGGCACAGTTGATTTAACTGATGTTAGTATGTTGAATCTGTATTTGGAAGGTTCGGTATCCGCTTCAAGCATCAATAAAAAATATGCTGATGTTGATCAGAATACGGTTTTGGATGTATGTGATTTAAAAACATTAAAAGCATACATAACATATTCACTTTCATATCTTCCGTACAGTGAAAGCGGAAATACTTTTAACTGCAATAGTTATGTATTTCCGAGCGACTCAACAAGAAGTTATACAAAATATAACTGTACAACCGGAATTCAGTCAACGTACACTTTAAATGGATTATCCAATTATATGCCTCGTACCGGAAACTACGACGGAAGACAAATAGATTCTTCTGCTAATGCTAAAAGTATAGTGAAGTTGGAATTTAAAGAGAACGATGGCGAATGGTATCGTGGTTCAGGTTTTATTGTGGATAAACATATAATTGCTACGTGTGCACATTGTATTTATAATGGTACGTCGTTTAATACAAATTATAGAATTAGAATTTATGATTCTGACGGATCAACACTTTTAAACACGCTTTATGCCAAGGAACTTCATGTTCCAAGTTCTTATATATCAAATCCATCTAATAGTTATGATTATGGTTTGATTTATGTTGATTCAAGCCTGTCAAGCTACGGTAATATAGCCTTAGGAACTGCAACAGATTATTTTATGACAACCTCTTCGGATCTATCTATAAGCGGATTTCCTGCAGAAGTATCAGGATCATGGGTTGGAAATGTAAGATATTATGAAACTGGTGAAGTACTGTCATCATCCAACTCTAATATGATTCACTCGACAGCTTATGCAAGCGGAGGTGACAGTGGTGGTCCTATGTATATAGAGTATTCTCTTTTAGGAACGACGTTTCGTTCAGCAGTAGGCATATACAGAACTCATATTGATGAAACTGCAACTACTGATAGGTATAGCATTGGTGTTAGAATTACGACACCTGTATTGAGATTTTATATGGACAATGGAAATATCGGATAGTATGAAGGAGTGATTTTTATGAAAAGAATAACGGTATTTACTATATGTTTATCCATGATGTTTTCTAACCTTAGTTTTAGTGTTAGTGCAGAAGCAGAACTTGTAAAAGATCCTGAAAAGATATATGAC
The DNA here is from genome assembly GCA_045220685.1 of Oscillospiraceae bacterium. Lineage (GTDB taxonomy): Bacteria > Bacillota > Clostridia > Oscillospirales > Ruminococcaceae > HUN007. The sequence continues at coordinate 3,435 of JBGUVZ010000084.1, forward strand.
ATAGTTAATGGCTATGTAGAAGAAAATTTGTCAGGCGACGCTACTGTTATGATAACTGAAGAAGGGATAGTCTTGGTTACGTATCGAAAGACTTCGATAAACGAACCAGAATTCAATAGTATTGGCTTACAGAATTTTTTACAGGAAAACAATGTGGATTTTGAAAAAATAATGATTGAGCATTTAGATGATTCACCTGATATATATTTCGGTGATGTTGATCTTAATGGTACAATTGATGTAACAGACCTTACAGATCTTTCGCTTGCACTTTTAGGTGATAAGGAACTTAATGTAGCTCAGCAGAAGGCTGCTGACATTGACAGTGACGGAGCCGTAACTCTTGCCGATCTTGCAAGACTTCAGCAGTATCTTTCGAAGAAAATTGATAAACTATGATAATGAGTTAGTTACATCAAAATAAAAGGTATCATGCAGCGTCGCTGCATGATACTATAATAAGCTGCCAGAGGCAGCTAACCGATTGGTTATTACAGAGCTTGCATGAACCATTATTGTTATTGAAGTATATGAAAAAGAGAGTTTTTAAATCTTCTTGGCTGTCTGAGGGGATGATAGAAATATTTATGCACAAAGAGCATAAAAGTAAATCGTAAGCTTGTTATGCATATTCAACATTAACTGAATGCGAAAACATACACAACTCACAAACTTTCAATAAATTTAAAAATTAGGAGACATAAATCAGACTTTCGTGTGTATAATAAATAGATAACAAAATTAGTTTGAATGAATATCAAATCAAAAAACGTAATCTTTTGAACTATGAAAATGGTCATTCAAAATACATTATAATATAGAAAATGATTTATGTTAGGAGCGATGCTAAATGAAAAGAAGATTCAGATGTTTTTCACTATCAATTGCGGCAGCACTTTTTGCCGGAATCTCAACGGTTATGATTGGTGATCAGGAATATAAATCTTTATCTGCCGCAGAAGAAACAGCAGCTATTCCTTGTGTACTTTATTACTACCATAATGAGAATTATACATCTTATTTTTTGTCTGAAATGGATTTTAGTAATGCAGAAGATGAGTATGAAGCAATGCAGGCTTTAAGAAAAGAGTATGAAGCAAACGGAAAGTTTTTAGACGAAGAACTTGAACAAAAGAGACAGGAATACTGTGATAGTAAGATTAAAGCTGATATTGATAAACTTTTGGAAAAAGTAATAAAGGCAGGAACAAATGAGGCTGAAATGAAAATCAGTGTGTAAAATGATGGTTATCCTTTGAAAGAAAGCAGAGAAATTGTTGTAATCGAACTTCCGCTTTCTGAAGAACAGATGAACATTGTACAGAATGAGCTGAAGCCAAGCGTTTTTCTGATTACAGAAAATGAAAAAGAAAAGTTCGGAACAAAGATTCGTTCTTTTGATTTGCTGAATGATGTAAGGAATGGAAAAGAACTTCATTATATGAAGCTTTTGATTTTGGGCAAATATGCAGGAAAAACAGACGCAGAACTCGAAAAATTCGTGAAAGAAAATCTTGAAATTACAGAGTTTATATCTGTTTCACAGTCTTATGAGCCAGTTTTAGGATCAGATTATCCTTGTTCAGTAAATGTTTCAGCGACAACGGAACAAATAGAAGCTTTGTGTCAGACAGATTATGTTTGCAGTATAATGCCGTGTGATATATGGCCGATGCCAACTGCAGAACCTGGAAACACAGCAACTCCGTCACCAACAATCTTTGATCCGGGTACACCAATGCCAACACATACACCAGCGCCTGCGTCTCCACTGCCGACTAATCAGAATGGAGCTGTATACGGGGATTTAAACGACGATAAGGTAGTGGATATAAGTGATCTTACACTGTTGTCACTCGGACTGATAGGTGATGTAAACTTTACTGATTATATGAAGTCAGTAGCTGATTTTGACGATGATGGTGCAGTTACAATCGCCGACCTTGCAAGACTAAGACAGTATCTTTCAAAGAAGATTGATACACTTTACGAGCAGAGACGCTGATGTAACTGAGGCTACAGATATAAAGTTCAATACAGTTTATTAAAAGATCATAACGAACATAACGAAATTATCATTCAATTACTCTGAATAAATAAAGACAGCGGGAGTACCGGTAAAATCCGGTGCTCCCGGTTGCTCTGTATAAATGAACACCTTCGGCGTACTATAGAAAA
>JBGUVZ010000085.1:0-5810 GCA_045220685.1 Oscillospiraceae bacterium
TTTTATCACCTTGTTTATTTCTTCAGTGGACTCACCGTCGCACGGAATGAATCTCATCGCTCTTTTGTGGCATACTACCTTGTCGAGAACGATCTTGTTGACATCACTCCACCAGTAGCCGAAAAGGATCGAGCCGCCTGGCACGGTAATGTAGTCCTTGATATCTTCAGGAACTTCCCATGTAACACTTCCGTAGCTGCTTGCTCTGACAGAAAAGTCTTCCGGTGTCTGATACCAGATATTATCTGTCTTCGCCTCACACTTGTTGTCAACGGAAATACCAAATCCGCCCTTCACTTCGCCAAGGTTGGATACACTGTCTGCCGAGTGATAATAGAACGTGAAAGTATCGATTGTGTCGCCTGATTCCGCAAACTTTTCAAGATCCATCTTGTAAGTCTTCTTACTGTTCTTGTCAAGTTCTACCCCGATGTCTGTAAGTTCGGTCTCAGTTTCAGCAACGACCATTTTAAGGGGACTTTCATGTTTCGGCTTTGTCTCAGGTGCCTCAGTAACCGGTTCTGTTTCCCAGTTGTCCTGATACTGAATAACGTTACCGGAAGCATCAGTTACCTCCGCTGTCTGTCCGTCATCACCTGATGATCCGCTTTTGCCTAATCCGAAAATTATAATGGCCACAAGTGCAGCCGCCAGTAAAAGGAAGACAATTACATATATAGTGATCCTTCCTTTTGATTTTTCTTCATTCACTTTGTTTTTCTCCCCTCATTATTTCCCTGTACCCTATTATTGAAAAAAAACAATTTTTGTGTTATCATAATCATATTAATATATCAACCGAAAGGAAAATGACTTTTACTGTAAAGTCATAAATTCTTAAAATGCATAGTGTCAGCTATAAAGTAGCACTGGGAGGAATCATCTCCTCACTGTGCCTTATCTGTATGTTTCTTACCGGTGTATTTCCGGTGCTTTATATCACTCTTCCAATGATAGCAGGCGTGCTCATGATGATAATGTCAGCCGAGATAACTCCGTCCTGGGCCTATCTTACTTTCATGGCCACCGGACTGCTTGCGCTGTTCGTTACATTCGACAAGGAAGCAGCTCTGCTCTACATCCTGCTTTTCGGTCACTATCCTGTAACGAAACAGTTTATCGATAAGATAAAGCCATTTGTTCTGAGGCTGGCTGTAAAGCTCATTATCTTCAACACATGTATTCTCACCGAATTCTACCTGACCGCCAAGATCCTGGGTCTTACCGAATTCTATGATGAGATCAGCACCAAAGGAAGACCATATGCGGCATTTCTGCTGATTCTCGTCAACTTTGTATGCCTCACATATGACTACAGTCTGAACGGAATACTCGCAATATATATGAAGCGAATAAAACCTGTATTACTCAGTAACCGGTAATTCAATTTCAGCACTGTTTACCTTTTCAACATAATCATTTACTTTTCTTTTCAAAAGCGCTGCGTAAAGCAGTGCTTTTTTTAATTCGCCCTTCACCACAAAATGATCTGCTACCCCTGCAATGCGGTCAATGCGCTTTATATCTTTCTCCAGTTCCTCGCCTTTGCCGGAAAGGATAAGAAGACCGCTCTTGTAGAAAACAGTATCATCCTTAAGTCTGTCACTTACACTGAAAACAGTTCTGTTAATAACTTCGGCGGTGATTTTTTCCGATATATTCACTGTATTCACCCTATTCCTTATTTTCGATCATTTTCTGAACTGACTTTATCTTTGCTACAGCCATGCTGTGCAGAAGATTAGGAAGCTGACGATGGAAATAATCATCAACAACGATAGTAAACTCAGTTATAACATTATTTCTGTTGAGAACTTCCTTGTATTCGAGTTCAGTCTTGCCTGACGCAAGCTTTTTATGCTCTGCAAACACCTTGTCAAAAAGCGCCACAGCATATTTCTTTATCATATCGCTTTCCTCGTCAAGTCTGAAACTTAGCAATTCTGAAATATAGTCGAGATAAAATTCACTTATTTCAGCCGGAATATCCGAATCGCTGCCAAGATACATATCCTTGAAATCAAGTATGAAGGAACCGATTATATCGTCAGTATCTATCGGAAGAGAACTGAATTCAAAGAGTTTAAGATAACGCGAAAACTCAGTAGGATTATTTATTGAGAAATAATGCTCATATGATCTTTCAAGGAATGTCTTGAAATGAATGTCAAACCTGTTTTCAACGCGGTATCTGGCACCCTTGAGTTCCTTTCTGTATTTTCTTTTCAGATATCTGAGGTTATCAGGTCTTACAGTGAAAAATTCTGACTTGTCTGTTCCTGCGGAATACTCATAGATCTCAACGCCATAGCTTCCGAATTCAGAATATGCTTCTGCAATTATCCTTTCGGATCTTTCAATGTCAGTATATCCTGCACGTCTTTTTTCGTTGTAGAGGATCACGTCAATGTCAGCATTCTTTGCTGAGCCTACTGTTTTTTCGATGAGATATCTTAAGTTTTCTTTCTTGTAAGGGAAGTCAGCGAAGATCACTGCCTTCCCTATTCTAATACTTTCCTGATCTGCAAAGGCAGACTTAAGATCGATACCCGACACCGGGAATTCAACGATCCTGCCTTCCGGGACCTTTGATGTATAGACAAGAACCTTTTTCTCATCAGTTATAACGTTTTCCAGTTCTGAATGAATAAAAATATAGCTTACATTTATTCTCAGAGAATTTGAATCTATAAGATGTCCCTCAGGCATAAGTTCCTGAGCAAAACGATATCTTACGTCATCACCAAGGCAGATTATAAAATTATTGCAGCTAATATTCATCAATTATTCTCCTGTCAGATGGCTATTTTGTCACTGCCTGAATTACAGTTAAGAGATCTCTTGAGTTCCTCGATCCTGTAGTAAAGTGACTTGATTGTACCGATCTGTCTGTTGATATTCTTTATCTTCTCATTCTTCTCATCATTCGAGAGTGAAAGCTGATACTTGAGAGCATCAATATTCTTGTTGATAAGATCGAATCTTCTTTCAAGATCGTTATGAAGTATGTCATCAAGCTTGATCCTGAATTCTTCCGCAAACTTATCGAGTGCCTCAGCTGCGAGAGTTGAATAGGAATTTGTACCGTCATTGTAGAATGACTCGATGTACATTTTCTTCTTCAGATAAAGAGCAACGTTTTCACGGATGTATCTGTTCTTGAATCCTTCACGCTTTTCATCAAGCTGCTTGTGAAGTTCCGAGAGTATAGAAGTCTTGAGATGGATTTCCTCATTAAGCTCACTGCTTGGCTTTCCGTCATATTCAATGGCATTGTACTCCAGAGTCTTCTGTCTGATCTGTTCAGAATACTCTGCAAGGCGCATTTCAACTTCCTTCTTCCATGCGCGTGTCTCAGTGTCATCGATATATTCAGTTGTTTCAGTGATCTTCTTCTTTCTGAAAAGTCCGAAAAGACTAAAGCGATGCTTCTCCTCAGTAGCGTAGACTCTCTTAACCTTCGGCTTTTCGAGTCCGTTTTCGTACTGCTGCTTTTCATCCTTTATAAGCTGGAGATCGTTGTAGATCTTTTCGCGTTCCTTTTCGATCTTGAGAGCCTTTGTGTACTGTGCAGTAAGTTCATCAAGCTCAGCCTGCATCGTGTTGATCTCGATACATGTCTTGTTAACGCTCTCCTGATACTGTTCAATGCCAAGCTCAAATGAATTCTCAGTCTGGAAATATCTGCAGTCAGGGCAGATATTGAATTCATAGTCTGAAATATAGATCCTTACTGACTCCGCAACGTCCGGAAGATATTTTCCGACTGCATTGGAAAGGTCTGTTACAAGCTTTTCCTTGAATTCGAATGTAGCGGCACTTACACCGTTGTTTATAATGGAAGGAAGGCTCTTTTCAAGTTCAATGAGGTCTTCTGTAGTCTGATAAGTCTGAAGGTTAGCTATCTGACGGCCCTTGAAAAGTCTTACCTTTGTAAGTGTAAAGTCAAGGACATTCTTAATGCTCTGATCAATGTCAGCATTGATCCTTGCCTTGAGTTTATCCATCTTGCTTTCTGTTTCAGTTATCTTTGCAGAAAGTTCATCGATAATCTGCTGTGCATCACTGTTGTCAACAGCAGAATCATAAATAGCTGATTCAAGCTCCAGGTTTTTAAGAGTTTCGTCGATCATCTTGGAAGCTCTTGAAATAGGAGTTATCAGGCTGTTTCTTGCCTTGTCACCTTCAGTGATGAAGTTCCAGAGACCGTCTTCGAATTCTTCCATTCTGGACATCTTGAGAAGTCTTGCCTTGTCTTCATCAGAAACTGATGTACGTCCGCGGTATGAAAGATTTTCATGTGATCTCGCAACAAGTGCCTGATATGCTGAAATGCACCAGAATTCAGGAATATCCGTTGCATCCGGGAATATTCTTCCGAAGTTCTTGAGCATGTTCTCAGCAACTTTTTCATATGATTCATTTTCGTTGTTCTTGATCTGATCGATCTTGTTGAGTACGAAAATGATCTTGTCCGCCTTCGTTCTGATCTGGCTTAAAAACTCAAATTCGGACTGACCGCCAGGACGGTCTGCGCTGAACATGAACAGACAGACATTTGACTTCATGATCTGAGCTTCAGTGATCTCACGGTGGCCGTCGGCAGTACCGTTAAGGCCAGGAGTATCGACAAGTGTGATGTTGCCGTCAAGGAACGGTGAATCAAGGAACAGATCCAGATGATTTACCGTAGCTGCAACTGGTATATCACTTCTTGTACTTACATACTTGGAAATAACGTCAGTTTCGATGCTGTCGATATCCTCTGACGTGCCGTCTGCATAGTAAACGCAGCCCTTCTGCTGGTTATCCGCCTTGTTCTTGTGTCTGAGGCAGGTAACAGTGGCAGTGGTTTCATCCGAGTATGACGGAAGGATCTTTTCGCCCATGAGTGCATTGAGAAATGTAGATTTACCAACGCTGAACTCACCAACAATAACGATCGAGAATTCTTCCTTCTGAAGCATGTCGATAAAGTCTGCGATTATCTTTTCTTCAGCTGTATATCCATTTTCAGAATAAAATTTCAGTATATCTTTCAGAACGAGATCGGTTTCCGTTCGTTTATCTTCAAACTGCGATAGATGTTTGTTCATAATCCAATTCCACCTTAAGTTCGTTATACATTTCTTCGATCTTCGTAATTTCTGCCTTCTTATTCTTGAACCTGTTCTGTATATCTATAAGGTTTCCGTTTATGATCTCGTCAAGAACACTGTTCTTTTCTGAGAGTCTCTTTTCAAATTCGTTCTTAATATATCCCTTTACGAGTTCTGAGTTGGATGTAACGTCTGAAACAAGCGATTCCCTGAAAAGTTTTGTAATGGAGTTCTCACCTTCAAACAGATATGCTTCGATATCCTGTCTGAGCTGCTTTTTACGGAGTGTGAAGTATTCCGTTTCAAGGCGTTCCTCAAACATAAGGAGTTCGTCTTTCTTTGCTGCGATCTCGTGGTTAAGAATATCCATTTTTCTCGAATAGGAAGCCTGTTCCTTGTCGTGAAGCTCGATCTTCTCCTCAAGAGTGCATTTCTTTGACTCAAGATTTGAAAGTTCACGGTTGATAGCTTCACGTTCCTCATCGGTACGTTCCTTGATCTCGCGCTTTTTCTTGTCCCATTCAAGACCTCTTGTGTCATCGTACTGAGGTACCTGTCTGGTTGATTTCTTCTTTCCGAGGATGAACTGGAAAAGTCGTGCAATACCCTTTCTGTCTTCTTCAAATTCCTCAACAATATAGCGTACATCTTCAACAGGTCTGTCGCCAAGGGCAGCTTCCTTCCGTCTCTGCTCGGCAGTAAGTTCTTCCT
>JBGUVZ010000086.1:0-3251 GCA_045220685.1 Oscillospiraceae bacterium
AGTCTTCACCCCTGCGGGCCGAAGACTGCTATAGAAAAACCGAGCTGGTCAGCTCGGTTTGTAAAATTGCGCCGAAGGCGCCACATTCTCCTGAATAACTGGGGGTTGTAAAAAAGTAGCCCCAGTTTTGCTGATAACGGCTTTGAGATCTTAGTAGATAAAAAATGTGTCGTTTGTGCCAGAAAACTGCAACTCGTGCCAAAGCTATTGAAATAATAATTGATTTTGATATAATGAATCTAAAGATACATACACTATTAGGGAAGGAGTAAATTTATTCATGAAAATTAAACTCATCGCATTGGTTGAATAGGCAAAGCAGTATAAATCGGAAGAACAATATATCACGTAAAAATGAGCTCTTGGTAATTATATAAAGGAGTTTTATTATGAGGAAAAATAAAATATATGCCGTGCCGCTTCTTCTGGTCTTACTGATTTTTTCAGGCGGATGCACCAGAAAAGATAATACTGAAAAACCGACGGTGACGGAACCGGAAGATTTTTATGTTATAAAAAACGAAGTCACACTGCCGTATGAGATATCCTGGTCGGATAAACTACGCTGTACGGAAGATACGATATATGTCGGCGGATATTCGGGTATGGCAGAAATCGATTATGTTTTTTCGGTCTACGATACCGGAACTGATACCCTTAAACATTTCGACAGCCCCGGAAGCAGCAAAGGCGATGTGATGGCTGTGTACCAGGGCAAAGACGAAATTTACGCCGCATATTCAAAAGGAAACAAATCCTGGTTTGTGATCTGCGATGCGGAAACCGGAAAAGAGATAATGAAAGTAGATACGGAACCCGGTAAAAGGATAAGTTCTTTCTTTGAAGATGAAAACGGCAGACTCATCGTGGAATTTACCGGAGATACCGGAAGACCGGAGGTCGTTTCATACAGTGATGATTACAGTACCACGGAACCGGTACCGGTTTTTGAAAATATACCTGACGGGAATGTGATAATTTCTGATCTGTTATTTGACTCAGGATATTATTATGTGATAACTTCAGAAAATTCGGCGGATGGTCAGAAGATAAGCGTGTTTGTTGTTTCGGAGGACGGAAAACCTGTACGCTCATTTGACGATGTCATGGCTGATACTAACGGACGCTATGAAGCAGCTTACCTTAATTCACGGGGAAATCTTTGTATCTCGGTACGTGATGATACGAATATGCTGCACCGGTGCATAGATGAGATACAGCTTACTGACGGCAGCATTGTAAACCGGTATGACGATGAGTTCGGCGATGAAAATATTATAGCTCCGGACAGAGCATGTGAAACTACTGATTTTTTCTTTAATGACGGTGATATCCTTTACAGATACTCTGCAGATGAAAGCCAAAAGACAGTTTTTTCGCTGGATGAAAAAAACGGAAGGCTTGCTTATGTTTCCGGAAATGATAACAGACTCCTTCTCTGTTCCGCAGTATACAGCAGCTCTGAAACACCTGTGATCTATAAGTACGACCGTGACGGAAACCAGACCGGTATCATAAACGCACCGGAGTCAGGTGATCAGATGACAGTACTGCAGACAGATGTGCTTTCGGACGGGAATGCTGTTTTTCTCTCGGAAGATGAAAACGGCGGCTATGCTGTTGCGTGGACTGATAAAGACGGGAAGATCATAAATCAGACTGATGTTTTTGAAAACACGGAAAAAGCCGATATGTGGGCAGGAAACAACTCGGAACTTTACGTTCTCGGCTGTACTGATGATGACTATTCATACATGGTCTTTGACCGTAATGCTGAAAAGATCCGTGAGGGTTCAGGCAAATGTCCTGACGGACGTATAAAAGAAATGTTCTTCATGAACGGTTCCGATTTCATACTTTACGAAAATGCAGACTGGGAGAAACGTATTATCTGCACTGATGAAAAAATCACTTTTGATGATTTTATTTATCCTGAGTATGGAATCGAAAAAGTATTTTCACTTTCAGACGGCAGTGTGTGCTATTTCGATGCAGACAGTGTTTACAGAACTGACGCAGACGGATTTTCGGGACGTAAAATTATTAACTGGAATGACTGCGGCGTTATCCACCTTGTAGGTGCAATGGGTGTCATGAACGATGACTGTATCGTTTGCCTGACTTCCGGAAACGGCTTTTCTTTTACGGTACTTGAACGTGCTGATGATGAACTTGCCGAAAAATTAAGGAACCAGAAGGTGCTTACCGTAGGTGGCGTGGGTATAGGCAGAGGAGATCTTACGGAACTTTTTGAAGAATTCAGAAATGAAAACAAGGAATACAGATTATGTGTCAGTGATTATCAGAAGTATTCCCCATCCGATCCGCAGGAATGCAAAGATAAACTTAATCTTGATGTAGTTTCCGGAAAAGCACCGGATATACTTATCGGGGATTACGAACTTGACCTTAAGTTCTACGCTGAGCGCGGACTGTTCTGCGATCTTAATGAATTTATGGAGTCAGATGCTGAGATAAACCGTTCTGATTTTCTTGAAAACATTTTTGACTGCTATGTGACTGACGGCAGTCAGATGTACGTTCCGGTATGTTTTGATATTTACGCGTTTTATGGAAAAGAGTCTGATCTTGGTTCCGGAAACGGCTGGACAATAGATGAATTCCTTGATCTTGCAGAAAAAAAGAATATGTTCTTTAACACATCCAGAGGCGTTATGCTCCGTTCACTGGTTTATGCTGACTTAAGCGGTTTTGTGGACCGTGAAAATAAAAAATGCAGCTTTAATGACGGAAGATTTGAAAAAATTCTGGAATATATATATGAAAACGGCGTTCCGGATGAAAACTATAAAAGCTATGATTCCTATCCTCAGGGCAGTACGGAGTACAAAGATTACTACAGAAGATTTTCTGATGGTCTATGTCTTACTGAATATGCCGGAATATCGGCTTTAAGCACTCTTGCGGGATTTAAAAACGGTGATCTTAACGGCGAAAATATCGTCCTTAAGGGTGTTCCGTCCGATGATAAAAGCGGTCCGCTTGTTTATTCAAGAATTACCGCCGGAATAAGTTCATCATCGGAGAATAAGGAAGCCGCGTGGAAACTTGTTAAAAAGCTGCTTTCAGAGGACTATCAGACAAAAGTGACATCAGTCGCTTCATTCCCTGTCAGAACATCAGTCTTTGACAGCACTATGAAAAACTCACGCCGCAAAGGTTTCGGCTACAGAACGGACGGTACTTTCTACGAAACAAATCCGTTAAGTGATGAAGATGTAAATGAGTTC
>JBGUVZ010000087.1:0-6513 GCA_045220685.1 Oscillospiraceae bacterium
GTAGGGTCTTCAGTGCATCCGTAAACGCACATATAAGAGTTACCGTTTGGCTGATAGTCTACATCGTAATCGATAGTGATATTGCCATAATCCTTATAACCTTTTGTGCTTCCGAGTTTTTTACCCGTACGGAAGAGACAGTTTTCGATTCCGCTCCATGAACAGCTGAATCCGCCGTTGGTACCGAGGTCCATTGTTACGTTACCTGTACCGTTCTGATTCCAGAGTTCGTAGTCGTAACCGTCAGATGTTTTACCTGTTTTCTGCTGGTCTGCAGCTTTAACTGTCAGTATATCGTTTACACTGAGCAGTTCTGGCGATGCTGCGATCGGCAGAGCCATTGACATTGCGATGAAACCACTTAATGCTTTTTTTGATGAGTGTTTCATTTTTACCACCTCTTTCTGTTTATTTATTTTAATCAGATAATACAATATTGTCAAGAGTGCACAAATATGTCTTTTGTATGTCACGAATATATCCAAAATACACAGTTTTTGTGTTTTAGATTATTTAAGAATTTGAGACATAAAACATTGTGTTAGTTTTGTGATAATAAACAAATCGATATGGCACATATGTGTCAAAAGTGTGTCATTGTAATTTTCTGGTTTTAACGATAAAGCGAAATGCATAACTCATATGCTAATAATTATATAACCGCAAATCGGATACAAAGTATTTATACTTAACAATAATACATTGAAATGTCACTATTAATATGCTATTATATAGTAAAAGACATGCGTTTATTATCAGCTGTATGCATATGTTTTTTATTTGCATACGGCATAAAAAAGAAATCGTACAAAAAAAGGATACACATACGAAGCCGTCCGGACAGCCAAAAAACGGGCAGTACGGCAAACTATAACTTTTTAACGGAGTGGTCGAAATGAATATTCCAGGCTACATGGACGCTGTAAGCGGTTCTCTTTACAACATCGGAAACACCCTCAGGCTTCGCAGGGCACTTGAAAAGAAAAACATAAACCTGGCTTTTGCCGGAGGATCTGTTACAAAAGGATGGGACGGAAGCAAGTATCTTGATAAAAACTATGCTGACTATGTAACTGATTTTCTGAAAGGTGAATATCCTGACAAGAAATTCAAAGTTTCAAATCTGTCCACGGAAAGTGCAAATTCTTTCATTGGTCTGTCCATTACGGACAAGGTGATCGAGGAAGCAGATCCGGACATAGTATTTATAGAATATGCAGTAAACAATGAGTGCGGTCACGATCATATAGTTTCATACGAAAGCCTCGTGGAACGTATGCTGGCTCTTCCTTCTGCACCGGCGGTCGTACTTGTTTTTCTCATCAACAAGTCACTTTATACCAGTCAGGGATATATGAAAATGATCGGAGCACACTACGGTCTGTTATCTGTAAGTGTTGCCGATTCTCTCAGGAAAATGCTTGACAATGATTTTGAATGGTCCGTTTATTCTGATGACGTTATCCATCCTAATACATGGGGACACCGCTTTATTGCAGACTGTATTATTAATGCTATTAAGGAAGCAAGGAACAGAACGGAAGATACTGAGTATGTCATGCCGGATGCACTGTATTCACTTGATTATGCTGACTATCATACTTACGGTACTGACGATTCACATATTAAGAAAAAAGGATTTGAAGATATATCCTGTCCGGAATACGGTGAATTTTTCAACAATGGTGTGCGCTATACGGGTATAAATGACGCAAGTGTGAAGTTTGAAGGTGAATTCAAAACTCTCTTCGCAGCATATGTGCATGACAAGACTGACCGTTTCAGTGATGCTGACATCATGATCGACGGTGAAAAGAAAGCAGTTCTTCAGGGACGTAGTATTTATGGCTGGGGAAATGTAGTACTCAAAAATGTCTTCAGTTTTGAGACCCGCGGCAGACACTCAGTTGAACTTAAAGTAAGGGATAAAAAGAAAGACTTTATTCTTATTGAGTTCGGTGTAAGCTGATTTACAAAAACAGATAGTTTTATTGAATAGTTTATTAAAAAGCGCTGATCAGAGACCTGACCGGCGCTTTTCGTTTCCGGCTGATAAACGCGGGACTGTGACGGAGATACGTAAAGACGCCCTTCGTAAATCTGGCTTTATACATTATATAAACAGAAAGAGCATCTACCTTTCGGAAGATGCTCTTTCTGTTTGTAATTGTATATTTATAATGTATCAGTCTGCGAAATAGCTTACGCCGCTTTCGAAGATAAACTGATCTTTGTCACCCTGAACGTTTTTGCAAACGTCAGTGCCTTTTCTTTCGCTGTGACCCATCTTACCGAGAACACGTCCGTCAGGGGAGGTGATACCTTCGATGGCTGCGATAGATGTATTTGGGTTGAATCTTATATTCATCGTAGGATCGCCGTTCATGTCAACGTACTGTGTTGCAATCTGGCCGTTTTCAGCAAGCTTCTTTATAAGTGCTTCAGGAGCTACGAAACGTCCTTCGCCGTGTGAGATAGCGATTGAGTGGATTTGATCAACTTCTGTACGTGCAAGCCATGGAGACTTGTTTGAAGCGATTCTTGTTCTTACCATCATTGACTGGTGTCTTGCGATAGTGTTGAATGTAAGTGTAGGTGATTCATCTGTCATGTCAGTGATCTCGCCGAATGGTACAAGACCGAGCTTGATAAGTGCCTGGAAGCCGTTGCATATACCGAGCATGAGACCGTCACGGTTCTTGAGAAGTTCGTGAACAGCGTCCTTGATTCTTGCATTTCTGAAGAATGCTGTGATGAACTTACCGCTTCCTTCAGGTTCGTCACCGCCGCTGAATCCGCCAGGGATCATGATGATCTGTGAGTTTCTGATAGCCTTTTCGATCTGGTTTACTGATTCCTCAATAGCAGAAGCAGAAAGGTTCTTGATTACGATAGTTTCAGTAACAGCGCCAGCCTTTTCAAAAGCTCTTGCGGTATCGTATTCGCAGTTTGTACCAGGGAATACAGGAATAAGAACTCTTGGCTTAGCAATCTTGACTGCAGGTCTTGCAGTGTTCTTCTGGTCATATCTGTAAGCTTCAGGCTTTGTATCTTCTGTCTTTATGATGCATGGGTAAACCGGTTCAAGCTTTGATTCCCAGGCACTGAGAAGTGATTCAACTGAAACTGTGTAGTCGATGTTGTCGATAACTGCATCATCTGTAACTTCACCGATAACTGATTCGCTGCCCTTTGTAGCACCGATAACTTCAACGATGAATGAGCCGTAGCAAGGAGCGAAAAGCTGTTCTTCATCGAGCTTCTTTGTGAATCTGAAGCCGAGCTTGTTACCGAAGCACATCTTTGCGATACCTTCAGCAACGCCGGCACCTGCTGTTGTCCATACTGCAGCAGCACGTCCTGATTCTGTAAGAGCTTCAACCTTTTCGAAGCATCTTCTTACGCTGTCGAAGTCAGGAAGACCGTTTTCATCATACTTAGGTGTGATGAGGATAACGCTGTTGCCAGGTGTCTTGAATTCAGGTGAAACTACCTTGCCGCTCTTTGCGGTTGATACTGCAAATGAAACGAGGGTAGGAGGTACGTCTATGTTTTCGAATGTACCGGACATTGAGTCCTTGCCGCCGATAGCGCCGCAGCCGAATTCAAGCTGAGCCTTGAGAGCACCGAGAAGTGCTGCGAAAGGCTTGCCCCATCTTGCAGGGTCATTCTGTGTTCTTTCAAAGTATTCCTGGAAAGTAAGCCAGCACTTTTTGCTGCTTCCGCCTGCTGCAACTACCTTAGCGATAGATTCGATAACAGCGAGGATAGCTCCGTGGTATGGGCTCTTTTCGCTTATTACAGGATTGTAGCCCCAGCCCATGATGGAAGCTGTTGTTGTTTCGCCGTTAAGTACCGGGATCTTTGCTGCCATTGCCTGTGAAGGTGTGAGCTGATATACACCGCCGAAAGGCATGAGAACTGTGCCGGCACCGATAGTTGAGTCGAACTTTTCAACGAGACCCTTCTGTGAGCATACGTTAAGGTTTGAGATCATCTGTGTCCAGCCTTCAGCGTTGTCTGCGTATTCCGGAACTGTTCCTGTTACAGGCTCAGTTACTCTTACATCAGTGTGCTTTACAGCACCGTTTGAGTTAAGGAATTCTCTTGAAAGATCTACGATAGTCTTTCCGTTCCAGTTCATTCTGAGTCTGCTGTCATCTGTAACGTCAGCTACCTTTGTAGCTTCAATATTTTCCTTAGCAGCTTCAGCAAGGAACTTTTCTGTATCTTCAGCAGCAATAACAACTGCCATTCTTTCCTGTGATTCTGAGATAGCTATTTCAGTACCGTCAAGACCGTCGTACTTCTTCGGAACTGAGTCGAGGTCGATGAGAAGACCGTCTGTAAGTTCACCGATAGCAACTGATACACCGCCTGCACCGAAGTCATTGCAGCGCTTGATCATTGAAGTAACGTCCTTGTTTCTGAAAAGTCTCTGGAGCTTTCTTTCCTCAGGCGGATTACCCTTCTGAACTTCAGCTCCGCAGCTTTCGAGTGATGAAGCCGTGTGTGACTTTGAAGAACCTGTAGCACCGCCGCAGCCGTCACGGCCTGTCTTGCCTCCGAGGAGGATAACAACGTCGCCCGGAACAGGTCTTTCACGTCTGATGTTTTCAGCAGGAGCAGCACCGATAACAGCACCGATCTCCATTCTCTTTGCAACGTAGCCAGGGTGATAGATCTCTGTTACGTGACCTGTTGCAAGACCGATCTGGTTGCCGTATGAGCTGTAGCCGTTTGCGGCACCGACTACGATCTTTCTCTGAGGGAGCTTGCCCTTGATAGTATCTTCAACAGGAACGAGAGGGTTTGAAGCACCTGTAACTCTCATTGCCTGGTAAACGTATGAACGTCCTGAAAGCGGGTCTCTGATAGCGCCGCCGAGACATGTTGCAGCACCGCCGAAAGGTTCGATCTCAGTAGGGTGGTTGTGTGTCTCGTTCTTGAACATGAGGATCCAGTCTTCGTCCTTACCGTCAACGTCAACCTTGATCTTTACTGAACATGCGTTGATCTCTTCGCTTTCATCGAGGTCATCAAGAAGTCCGTCCTTCTTGAGCTTTCTTACAGCGATAGTAGCAAGGTCCATAAGAGTCATCGGCTTGTTTTCACGGCCGAGTTCCTTCTTGAGTTCCTTGTAGAGTTCGAATGATTCCTTTATGTAAGGAGATTCTATTTCAACATTTTCAATGTTTGTGGAGAATGTTGTATGTCTGCAGTGATCTGACCAGTATGTGTCGATCATTCTGATTTCAGTGATAGTAGGATCTCTTTTTTCAGTGTTCTTAAAGTATTCCTGACAGAAGCAGATGTCGTCGTAGTCCATAGCAAGGCCGTAGTCTGCAACGAATTTTCTGAGTTCTTCTTCGCCGTAGCCTGTGAATCCTGTAAGGGTAGCTACTTCAGTAGGAATGTTATATTTTACGTCGAGTGTATCGAATGTGTCGAGTGAAGCTTCACGGCTTTCAACAGGGTTGATGAGATATGCCTTGAGTTTGTCAAATTCAGCATCGGTGATCTTACCGCTTACAATGTAAACTCTTGCGTTTTTTACTCTGCATCTTTCGCCCTGGGAAAGGATCTGTATACACTGTTCGCAGCTGTCGGCTCTCTGATCGAACTGACCTGGAAGATATTCAACGGCGAATACTCTTTCGTTTGCTGAAAGTGCCGGCATTTCATTGTAAGTAATATCAACTGCCGGTTCTGAGAATACAGTGTTAATTGCGTATTCAAACTTTTCCTTTGTAAGTCTGTCGGCATCGTAACGGTTGAGAATACGGATATTCTCAAGAGAGCTTAGCCTGAGAGCTGTTCTTACATCGCTGAGAACTGATTTTGCTTCTACAGCAAATTCTGGTTTCTTTTCAACATAGATTCTAAATACAGACATGTTAAACTCCATTTCTCCGCATCCGGCTGTGCTTTTAAGGTGCCTGCAGCTGGCAGCGGAAATTTTATTTTATTGCCTTCACACACCTTCAGACTTAGGTTGTCTTTGTGTGTTCCGGCTGACAGTAAACGACGAGCAGTTCACGCGTTTACTCTTTCGGTTCTGCAGGAACTTTTTCACCGATGCAGAATCCGTTCATAGACTCTTTTATTTTAACATAAAAAATGCTGTTGCGCAAACTTTTTATTGAGGGTTCTCTTTTAATTTTAACTAATGTATAATTTGGGCTGTATCCCCTGTGAAAACTTGTGCAGTTTTCTTTTTCAAACAGTACAGGTACGGTTTTGCCCACCTGAGCTTTAAGAAATTCCCGTTCAAGTTCGTGACCGAGTTCGGTCATACGGGCTGCGCGTTCATTTTTTATGCTTCCGCTTATCTGTTCCGGCATTGCAGCTGCCTTTGTGCCGGAACGAGGGGAGTAAGGGAAGACGTGTATTTTGCTGAAAGCGATCTTTTTAACGAACTCCATGCTTTCCTCAAAGTCTTCTTCCGTTTCACCCGGAAAGCCGACCATAACGTCAGTGGTGATGGCTGCTTCAGGGAAAATGTTTCGTATG
>JBGUVZ010000088.1:0-8035 GCA_045220685.1 Oscillospiraceae bacterium
ACCTCAGAATCTCACAGGTTCTCACATGTCTCTCATCCCTAATCGCCCTAATCCTCCTCATAGCCATCGGCAGCAAAGTAAAAAGAATGGGCGAAGACTACATCTTCTACAAAGACACCGAAGAATCCAAATCCCTCATAGCAGCCGATGAAGCATTAGCGAAGGAACAAAAGGAGAGCGCTGCGAAGGGTTTAAGGGGCGACCGCAAAGCCCCTTCAGAAGAAAATGAGACCGCTGAAGAAAGTACAATTCCATTAGAAGATGAGAAAGTAAAAACAGAAACCAACGAAAATACAGAAACCAAATAAACAATAAGCCAAAACATGGCGGCGAAGGGTATAAGGGGCGACCGCAAAGCCCCTTAAAAAGAAATTTAACTAACAAAAATAAATTACTTGAAAACATAAAAAATAAAAAAGGAGTAAAAACCATGGCAACCATAATAAGCGGAAAAGAAGTATCAGCAAAAGTAAAAAGCGAAGTAAAAGCAAAAACCCTCGAACTGAAAAACAAAGGCATAGAAATCGGCCTCGCCGTAGTAATCGTCGGTGACGACCCAGCATCAAGAGTCTATGTAAACAATAAGAAAAAAGCCTGCGAAGAAGTCGGCTTCAACTCATACGAATACGCCCTTCCAGCCGAAACAACCGAAGCAGAACTCCTCGCCCTCGTTGACAAACTCAATAAGGACGACAAGATCAACGGCATCCTCGTTCAGCTCCCTGTTCCGAAGCACATCAACGAAACAGCAATCATCAACGCTATTTCACCAGACAAAGACGTTGACGCATTCCACCCTGTAAACGTAGGCAAGATCATGATCGGCGACTACGCATTCCTCCCATGTACACCAGCCGGTGTAATGGAACTTATCGACAGCACAGGCGTTGAAATTGCCGGCAAGTCATGTGTAGTTATCGGCAGAAGCAACATCGTAGGCAAGCCGATGTCAATGCTCCTTCTCCACAGAAGCGGTACAGTTACAATTTGCCACTCAAAGACAAAGAACCTCAAGGAGATCTGCGCAAACGCTGATATCCTCGTGGCTGCTGTCGGCAGACCAAACTTCGTTACAGGCGACATGGTCAAGGAAGGCGCAGTAGTTATCGACGTAGGTATAAACAGGCTTGAAAACGGCAAGCTCTGCGGAGATGTAAACTATGAAGAAGCTGAAAAGAAAGCAGCATTCATCACACCTGTACCGGGCGGCGTAGGACCAATGACTATCGCAATGCTGATGAAGAATACACTCACATCAGCAATGATCAAGAACAACATAAAATGATCAGACCGTAGAGCTACGTGACTTTCCTCCGTATCTCGCACTGACAGATCATCATTTACTTAAAAACACTGTTTAAAAAGGATTATAGGGGAGGTATTATTATGGACTTTCAGGCAGTCGTAGACGGATTTCATGCTGCTGCCAGTATAGTATCTGTCGAAAAACTCGAAGACGGAAATTACGGAAAGATCTGCATTGTAACAGGAAACAGACCATATCTTGATACGATAGAAAATCCCGCACCCGGTGTTGAACTGAAGGTAAAAAAATTCGTTCCGAACAGCGAGTACACAACTTATATGCCGCCGGATCTGAATTTTGAAGGCGCGTGCTATAACGCCGCGGTCAATAAAAAAACTCTTCATGCATATGCGCATCCTGAGCGTTTCGATGTCTGGTTTAACATGTCGTTCATTCCTGTAAGTTATGAAGACGGTAACATATGCTACTGCATCTACACCGTCGAGATAGATTTCAAACCGGATGCAAAAAGAATGTCTAATATTTCTTCCGACACAGCAGCATCAGTACTTGAAACCTGTATCAGACTCAGAAGCCACGGTGACTTCCGTGAGACAATGAATAATGTCTGCGAAGATATACGTGAACTCTGCGGCTCTGACCACTGCTGTATCCTCAGTATGGACACAGCCAAAAGAAAATGTTCCGTACTCTGCGAGGCTCATTCCATTAAGCTTGAACACGGTACGATCAGCGAAATGGTCGATGACTCCTTCTTTGATATGGCATATTCATGGCTCGACACGATTGCAGGAAGCAACTGCCTTATCGTCAGAAACGATCATGACATGGATATGGTAAAAGAGCGTAATCCGGCATGGTACGAATCGATGAAATCAAACGGAACAAGGAACATCGTTCTTTTCCCGCTGAAGTTCAACAATGAGCTCCTCGGCTACATCTGGGCGCTCAACTTCAATGAAAATGATGCCGATAAGATCAAGGAAACTCTTGAACTCACAACATTCATACTTGCTTCTGAGATCTACAGCTACAGGATGATGGACGAGCTTAATATTCTCAGTTCCACAGATATGCTCACAGGGGTACACAACAGAAATGCAATGAATAACTACGTTGCTTCTGTAGTTGAATGTCATGATAAAACTGCAGGGGAAAAGCCGCTGGCTGTTGTTTTTGCAGATTTAAACGGCCTTAAGCGTGTAAACGACAATGACGGACATGCGGCAGGCGATCTGCTTTTAAAGAATGCAGCACTTGTTCTTCAGAAATATTTTTCAGGTTCCAATATATACCGCGCCGGCGGCGATGAATATGTCATCATCGCAGAAAATATTTCTGAGGCTGAACTTGCAGAAAAGATAAATGCACTTCGTGCGGCAACATCACAGCCGACCGATGATGTATGTTTTGCAGTCGGAAGCAGTTTCGGCAAAGCAGCTGATATACGCAGACTCATGCAGGAAGCCGATGCCCGTATGTATGCAGACAAGGTGCATTTCTACTCACTTCATCCGGAGCTTAAAAGAAGCTAGAAAAGTAAATCAGAGCGGGGCGCGGGGTAAAGCTCTGTGCTCTCCGCCTTGCAATCCGGCGAAGCCGGATAAAGCCTGATCTCAGGTTATATATAGAATTTTGGAGGTAAATTTTTAATGTCAACAATACTTTTAGCAGGCGGTGCCGGCTACATCGGTTCACACACTGCAGTAGAACTTTTAAACGCAGGATACGACGTAATTGTAGTGGACAACTACGCAAACAGCTGTCCTGAATCAATTAAGAGAGTTGAATCCATCACAGGAAAGTCAGTTAAGCTTTATGAGGCTGACGTAAGTGACAATGCGGCTATGGAAAAGATCTTTGCAGAAAATAAGATCGATGCAGTTATCCACTTTGCAGGTCTCAAGGCAGTAGGCGAATCAGTTGCAATGCCTGTAGCATACTACAGAAACAACATCGACACAACACTTACTCTTCTTGAAACAATGAGCAAGTTTGATGTAAAGAATATCATCTTCAGCTCATCAGCAACAGTTTACGGTGAAGCAAACAAGGTTCCTTACCTTGAAACAATGCCACGCGGTGCCTGCACAAATCCTTACGGCTGGACAAAGTCAATGATGGAACAGATCTTCGAGGACGCTGCAAAGGCTGATGAAAAGCTTTCAGTTGTACTCTTAAGATACTTCAATCCTATCGGTGCCCACGAATCAGGCAGAATCGGTGAAGATCCGTCAGGTATCCCGAACAATCTTATGCCGTATGTTACACAGACAGCAGTAGGCAAGCGCGAATGCCTTACTATTTTCGGAAACGACTATCCGACAAAGGACGGAACATGCACACGTGACTACATCCACGTTGTTGACCTTGCAAAGGGACACGTTAAGGCTATCGACTACATTCTTGCAAACGAAAAGGTATGCGAGATCTTCAACCTCGGTACAGGTACTCCGTACAGCGTAACTGAGATCGTTGAAACATTCGAACGCGTAAACAACATCAAGGTAAATCACATTTACGGTGCTAGAAGACCAGGTGACCTTGCTGAATGCTATGCAAATGCAGACAAGGCACTCAAGGTTCTCGGCTGGAAGACAGAAAAGACACTCGAAGATATGTGCCGTGATTCATGGAACTGGCAGAAGAACAATCCGGAAGGATACGGTAAGAAGTAATTTATCTGCTGTAGATCATAAAATAAAACGAAAGCTCTGCGGAGCGGGTGTAGTACCTGCTTCGCAGAGCTTTTGATGTCATGTCAGTTGTTTCAGCTATTGTTGTTCAACGGATCACTTGCTGAGGATGCTCTGTATCTCTTCGTCAGTAACTCCACGCTCTCTGAGAGTTTCAATAAGAGTACTGTTTTCAAGTCTGACAGTTTCGTTTTCTAACTTAACAGTTTCATTTTCAAGCTTCAAATCTTCAGATTCTTTCTTAAGGAAACAACACCAGCAGCTGCGACAACAGTAACTGAGGCAACAACGGTAAAGGTAACCGAATCAACAACAGCCGGAGTGACAACAGAAGCCGTAAAGGAAACAACACCAGCAGTCACAACAGAAACCGTAAAGGAAACAACGCCAGCAGTCACAACAGAAGCAGCAAAGGAAACAACACCGGCAGTTACAACAACAGTAACAGAGGAAACAACACCGGAAGTTACCACAACTGTAACCGAAGCAGTTACAGAACCGGTTGTAACTGAAGCAAAGAAGCCGTTGTTCAAACCAGTCAGAGTTGAGATACCTGCAGAGGTAAAAACTATTGCAGCAACTGTTAATGAAGAAAAGAACAGTGTGGAAGTAAAGCTCACTCCTGAAGATGTCAAGGCAGATGAGTGGTTAAGCGTAAAGGCAGCTGACAAGACGACAGTATCATTTGACGGTAATGCCACAAAGGTACTTGCTGATCTCATAGAAAAAGCCGGCGGTGAAAATGTTGCACTTGATGTTTCATTTGAACCTGATCTTACAAAGCTTGATCCTGATATAGCAGAAAAGGCAGCTGAAGCCATGGAGAAAGGTGCGATAGTACTTGATTTCAACTTTGTTGATACATCTACAAACGAACCGATTCCATTCAATACCAACGGCAGCGGCAAGATAGTTATCGATATTCCTGTAGCACCGGAGCAGCTCACATCATTAGGTGATCCTGAGAATCTCGTAGTAGTATACGTTGATGAAGACGGTAACCTTGAGTACATGGATACATGGTACGACCCGGAAACAGGTACAATCAGATTTGCAGCATCACACTTCTCAACATTCATGGTAATCGAGGATGAACGTCCGGCAGAAGCAGATGTAAAGGAAAGCGAATGGGTAGCATCCTTTGGTCAGTTTGATGAATGGGTACAGAAGGACTATACAGACAAGAACAAGGGTGCCGATATCGTTACAAAGGCAGAAACAACAGATAACGGACTGATAAAGGTTACGGTTGAGGATAAGAACGGAGAAGTACTCGATGTTTATTCTATCAATCCGGAAACAGGAAATGCAGTTACTCAGGATGGCGGAATAGCAAATCTTCCTCAGACAGGTGTAACAACCAGAAAATACGCAGCAATTGCCGGCAGCGCACTTCTCTCAGTAGCATCCGGTTTATGGATGGTAATGAAGTCATTCCGCAGAAAGAAGGAAGATGAAGAATAATTGTGTATCATAAAAGAATATACATGACTTCGGAAGATGACACTGTTATCTGAACTACATATCACACTTTAAACGCAGCAATATACAAACTATTTTTCTCCTTGTTTCAATAAAGAAGCTCTGCGAGATACGGGAAACCTCCCGTGTCCGCAGAGCTTTTTGCTGTTATGAGAAAAAATGAGAACCGGGCGAGCCCGGTTTATTACAGTAATTTCGAAACAGTGGTTTCGAAATTACAGCTGCTGTTTTCAGTATTGCCAAAAAGCCATAAATACAGTATACTAATATATGAAAGAAAAATTGGGAAAGGAGCAGATAATATGCCTCGCGGAATAGGAACAGGAGTACAGAGCTTCAGTCAGCTCAGAGAAAGAAAATGTTTTCTGGTTGACAAAACAGTATTTATAAAGGAATGGTGGAATTCTGAAGACGCAGTTACGCTTATTACCCGACCGCGCCGTTTCGGAAAAACACTTAATATGAGCATGCTCGAATGTTTCTTCAGTCCGGAGTATGCAGGAAGGGCAGATCTTTTTGAAGGCTTAAATGTCTGGGACGATGCGGAAATGAGAGAAATTCAGGGAAGCCAGCCTGTAATCTTTATTACTTTTGCAAAAATCAAGGGAATTACTTATGAAGATTTTCTGAGACAAATGAATACGACGATGATGTCGGTGTATTCCAGTTATGAGGATTTTGTTAGTAAAAGTGAAAAAATATCAGCCGATAAAAAAGAAATATTCCGTTTTATGTATAAGGAAATGGCTGAGACGATGCTAAAAAAGACGGAGAAAAAAGTAAATACTGATCTTCTTACACAAAGCATAGCATTCCTTTCAGAATTGATGTCGATCCATTACGGAAAGAAAGTTATCATTCTTCTCGATGAATATGATACGCCGATGGTCGAATCCTATGTGAAAAAATACTGGGATGAAGTAGTTGCATTTATGCGTACATTCTTCAATACAACCTTTAAAAGCAATCCGTACATGTACCGCAGTGTACTGACGGGAATCACAAGAGTCAGCAAAGAGTCACTGTTCTCCGACTTTAATAATATCGAGATATGCACGCTTTCAGCAGTGAAATATCAGGAGTATTTCGGATTTTCCGAAGAAGAAGTGTTTGCAGCGATGGATGAATACGGCCTTACCAATAAGGATGAAGTGAAATACTGGTATGACGGATTTACCATCGGTGATCTGAAGGATATTTACAACCCGTGGTCGGTGACTAATTTTCTCGGCAAGAAAAAATTTGCGCCATACTGGGCAAATACAAGTTCCAATAAACTTGTAAGTGATCTGCTGCGCGAAGGTGATGCAGAACTTAAGAGCGATTTTGAATATCTTCTTTGCGGAGGAACAGTAACAAAGCAGATAAATGAAGAACTTGTATACAGCGATCTTGATGAAGATGAGAATGCTGTGTGGAGCCTGCTTGCAGCGAGCGGATATCTGAAAATTGAATCTATTGACGATGAAGAATATGAACTTAAAATAGTTAATTACGAAACGGTGAAAATGTTCCGTAACCTTATTTCAAAGTGGTTTAAGAAAGGTAGCAGCTATAGTAATTTCCTCAAAGCGCTTCTTCAGAACGATCTTGATTACATGAACAAATTCATGAACGATTTAACTGTGTCAATGTTCAGTTCATTTGATACGGGAAAGAAACCGTCAGATGAGGCAGAGCCGGAGCGTTTTTATCATGGTTTTGTTCTCGGACTTCTGGTTGACCTTCGCGACAGATACGCAGTAACATCCAACCGTGAAAGCGGCTTCGGAAGATATGATGTACTTCTTGAACCTCTGGATAAGGAAAAAGATGATGCGATGATATTTGAATTCAAGGTCATCAACAAAAGAAAAGGTGAAAATGATCTTGAAGATACCGTTGCTGCTGCGCTTAAGCAGATAGAAGACAAGAAGTATGAGCAGATACTGCTTGATAAAGGCATTAAGAAAGAACGAATTCGTAAGTATGGCTTTGCATTCGAAGGAAGCAGGGTGCTTATAGGCGAATAAAAAGGTAACGTCCCGTCTTACGACGTGCCGGTGCTATTGATAGTGCGCTTTTCAGCGCACGCTTCATATTTACAAAAGCTAAACGGCGTTCTGTATGGAATGCCGTTTTATTTAGTTAAAACACAGACTTCCTCCGTTAAATTGAACAAAACACAACCTCAGATTAAATAATCAGTGTGCTTATAAATAAAAGCTCTGCGAGCGGGTTTTGATCCGCTTCGCAGAGCTTTTTGATTTTTGTTTATATCAGAGCGATAAATTATCAGAACTTAGTGATCTTCTTTGAAATGTACTGTCTGATAGTTGCAAGGTCAGTAAGTGCGATCTTTCCGTCCTTGTCAACGTCTGCATTCTTTTTAGCGCTGCCTGTAAGTTCCTTCTTGTCAACGAGGCTGAGTGAAAGAACTGAAAGGTCTGTTACGTCGATCTTGCCGTCGCAGTTTACGTCACCTAAAATTGTTGAATCGTTTGTGGCTGTAGGTTCTGTCTCTGGTTCATCCTTGCCGCCCGGATTTGATTCAATAGCTGTAGTGGTAACAGGTGCCGGAGATGCTTTCTCAGGTTCTGTTGTTACAGGC
>JBGUVZ010000089.1:0-10935 GCA_045220685.1 Oscillospiraceae bacterium
CTGCTTGCTGCCGACCTGTTCTTCATCTCACTTACAGTTCACAGCGTGGTGCGCGGAGCGGTAAGGGGCAGAAACGGATCTGCAAAAATGATATCACAGTATATTCTGAGACTTTTGTTCCTCGGAGCCGGACTTTACGCGGCACTGGCAATACCACACATGAATTTCATATGTGCGGCTGTGCCTCTGCTTTATCCGAAAGTCATCTTTCCGGCCAGAGCATTATTTATCAAGAAGAAGGAGGGATAAGTATTGGGTTCAAACTCGGGTTTCAAATTAGGTGCAGAAGAAGTTGTTGTAAACGGACCTAAGGTGGCGTTCAAAGTCTTCGGATTCAACGTTACTGAAACGGTGATCCTCAGCTGGGTCGTAATGGCCGTCATAATCGGTCTTGTACTGTTTATGACACACAACATGTCCAAGGATCATCCAAGCAAGAAACAGATAGTTGCAGAGTGGATCGTAGAAACGGTCAACGGAATGGTAAGGGATTCAATGGGGTCTAGGAATCTTGTGTACGCTCCGTACATGGCCACGATCTTTTCGTTTTCGATCTGCGGAAGCCTTATCAGTGTGCTTGGTCTGAGACCTGTGACGGGTGATTTCAGCGTAACACTTACGTGGGCTCTCATGACGTTTTTCATGATCCAGTACGCTAAGATCAAGAATGACGGTGTTCTCGGCTACATAGTAGGATTCTCGAAGCCGATCGCACTTCTCACACCGATCAACATTATCAGTGAACTGGCTACTCCGGTTTCAATGAGTATCCGTCATTTCGGTAACGTTGCCAGCGGTATCGTAATCACCCAGCTTCTGTACTACGCTCTGACATCGCTCTCACACGGGCTTGGCATGAGCACTTTCCCGGTATTCACCATCGGTATACCGGCAGTCCTTTCAGTTTACTTTGACCTTTTCACAGGATTCATGCAGGCATTTATCTTTACAATGCTTACAATGGCCAACGTAGGCTCAGCATATCCGGATGAAGAAGAGGCTCACTGAGAAAGGGCGTAAAGTACTGCATATACCGCAGAAATGCAGTGCGTAAATGAGAAATAATTATTTGAAAAAATTTGAAAAATTTTGACTCTGCGGAGAAACGGAGTTTATTATGGAAAAGGCAATTGTATTAGCAGCTTCAGCAATCGGTGCAGGTCTTGCAGCTATCGCAGGTATAGGTCCTGGTATCGGTGAAGGTTACGCAGTAGGTAAGGCCTGTGAGGCTATCGGACGTCAGCCTGAATCATCAGGTGCAGTTACAAGAACAATGTTCATCGGATGTGCCGTTGCGGAATCAACAGGTATCTACGGTCTCGTTATCGCACTCATCCTCCTCTTTGCTAATCCGTTCATAGGAAAACTTTAATAACAAATTAAACTGAAAGGGTGTTGACCATATGGAATTTTTATCATTCCTGTCGATTGACTATGGCACAATCATACTCGTACTCATTAACACCTTAATTCTTTTCCTGGTTATTAAGCATTTCCTTTTCGGAAGAGTGAATGCAATCATCGAAGCCCGTCAGGCCGATGTTTCAAAGACTTACGAGGAAGCTGACAAGTCAATGGCACATGCAAAGGAACTAGAAGCTAACTACAACGAGCTTCTTTCATCTGCAAAGGATGAATCAGCTGAGATCGTAAAGAAAGCCACCAAGAAGGCACAGGATCGTTCAGATGAGATCATAAGCAATGCCAAGGAAGAAGCGAGCGGTATCATCTCACGTGCAAATGAGGATATCGAACGCGAGAAGCAGCGCGCAATGAGCGAAATGAAGAACGAGATCTCCGGCATCGCAATGATGATGGCCGAAAAGATAATTAAAAAGGAAATAAACCAGAAGGATCATGAAGCATTGATCAATGATTTTATTGAAAATGTGGGTGATGAAGTATGGCAGCAGAAGTAGCCAAGCTTTATGCAGAGGCGCTGTTCGAATTATTTACTGAAGCAGGCTCGGATGAGAAAATGCACACTCAGATCAATGAATATGCTGAAGTGTTCAAAACAAATCCGGATCTTACAACGCTTCTTTCAGCCCCGCTGCTTACAGCTGACGAGAAAATTTCCGTTGTTTCCAAAATATTTGACGACAACGGTCTTATCTATGATTTTCTCTGTCTCCTTTGCGAAAAGGGAAGAGCTGCTTACTTTGAAGAGATCACTGAAGTGTTCAACGAAAAGTACAATGAAGTCAACAACATCGTTGACGTACACGTTACCACAAGCGTTCCGCTTACTGAGGATCTCAGGAAGAAACTTGTGGACAAGCTTCAGGCAAAGCTCGGCAAGACAGTGGTTCTTAAAGAGAAAACAGATACTTCGATAATCGATGGTATAATCATTGATTACAACAACAAGCGAATCGACAACAGTGTCCGTTCCGGACTGGAAACTCTGCGGCTTCGCGCTGCTGAGGCGGACCTCTAATAATATTAAGAAGAAGGTGTATTGATTGAATTTACGCCCTGATGAAATTACCGGCATCATTAAGGAACAGGTAAAGAACTACAGAAACAAGATCGAGCTTACAGACGTAGGTACTGTAGTTACTGTCGGTGACGGTATTGCAAATATTCACGGACTTGACAATTGTATGTCAAACGAGCTCCTTGAATTTGAAGGCGAAGTTTACGGTATGGCCCTTAACCTCGAAAGAGATTTCGTAGGTGCGGTTATGCTGGGTTCTGATGCCGGCGTCAAGGAAGGCTCTACAGTTAAAAGAACAGGCAGGATCGTTTCAGTTCCTGTAGGTGACGATATGCTGGGACGAGTAGTAAATGCTCTCGGTGCTCCGATCGACGGCAAGGGTGCTATTCTCACAAAGGAGAGCATGCCTATCGAAAGGATCGCTCCTGGTATCATTACAAGAAAATCAGTTCACAAGCCTCTTCAGACAGGTATCAAGGCTATCGACTCCATGATCCCTATCGGACGCGGTCAGCGTGAGCTCATCATCGGCGACAGACAGACAGGTAAGACAACTATCGCCCTTGATACTATCATCAACCAGAAGGGCAAGGACGTTATCTGTATCTACGTTGCCATCGGTCAGAAGAGATCAACAGTCGCAAACGTAGTTGAAACACTCACCAAGGCAGGAGCAATGGACTATACCATCGTTGTTGCAGCTTCAGCTTCAGAACTCGCTCCTCTCCAGTACATCGCTCCTTATGCAGGTGTTACAATGGGTGAGTACTTCATGAACAAGGGCAAGGACGTTCTCTGTATTTACGACGACCTTTCAAAGCACGCTGTTGCTTACCGTGCCCTCTCGCTTCTCCTTAAGCGTCCGCCGGGACGTGAAGCGTACCCTGGTGATGTATTCTATCTGCATTCAAGACTTCTTGAACGTGCGTGCAGCCTGAACGAGAACTACGGCGGCGGTTCAATTACTGCTCTCCCGATCATCGAAACACAGGCCGGCGACGTATCAGCATACATCCCGACAAACGTTATTTCTATCACAGACGGACAGATATTCCTTGAAACTGACCTCTTCAACTCAGGTGTAAGACCTGCCGTAAACCCTGGTATCTCAGTATCACGAGTTGGTTCTGCAGCCCAGATCAAGGCTATGAAGAAGGTTTCATCATCACTTAAGCTCCTTTACTCACAGTTCAAGGAACTCCAGTCCTTCTCACAGTTCGGTTCAGATCTTGACAAGGATACAAAGGATCGTCTTGAAAAGGGTGAACGAATAGTTGAAGTTCTCAAGCAGGGCAAGAACTCACCGGTAACGGTTGAACATCAGGTAATCATCATCTATGCGGTTATCAACGATTTCTTAAAGCCGATACCTGTTGACAGCATTGCTGAATTTGAAACAGGACTTTTCACATTCGTCGATGAATCACATCCGGACATCATAAGCTCCATTAAGCAGACCAAGGAACTTACAAAGGAAAATGAAGCTGCCCTTAAGGACGTACTCAAGACATTCACAGAAAAATTCATGGCTGGTAAAGAATGATCAGCTGTCCTTACCGGAGGTGACAGATAAATGGCTTCGGCTAATATGAAAGATATCAAGCGCCGTATAAAAAGCGTAAAGAGCACTATGCAGATCACTAAAGCCATGGAACTCGTTGCTTCCTCAAAACTGAGAAAAGCAAGAGAAAAGGCCGACAGTGCCAAGCGTTTTTTTGACGCGCTCTATGATACCATGTGGGAGATCACAGCTGAAAATTCCACCTTCGATTCCATCTACTTTTCAGGACGTGAAGTAAAGACAGTTCTGTACGTTGTGATCGCCGGAGACAGAGGTCTTGCAGGCGGCTACAACTCGAACGTTTTAAAGCTTGCACAGAAAAGAATAGACGAAGCATCGGAGAAATGTGAAACAGCGGTTATCCCGATAGGCAGGAAAGCTGTTGAGTACTTTACCAAAAGAGGATACAGAGTTGTTGCCCGTTATGAAAACATTGCAGAAAATATTCGTATGAACTCTGCCAAGGAGATCGCCTCAAAAATCATGGCGGCCTTCAAGAACGGTAATGCGGACAGGGTAGAGGTCATTTTCACAGATTACGTTTCTCCTCTGTTACAGGAGGCGAAATTCAAGAGTGTTATTCCGCTTGAAAAGCCGGCGGAGGAAGCAAAGAAGAAAAATGTTCAGACATCATATGAACCTTCACCTGAGCAGCTGTTTGACATAATCATGCCGCAGTACATTGCCGGTGTTATTTACGGTTCAGTTTCTGATGCATTTGCTTCGGAACAGGCGTCAAGAAGAATAGCGATGGAAAATGCGACTGACAACGCTAATGAGATGATAGACAACCTTTCACTTCTCTACAACAGAGCACGTCAGGCAACCATCACACAGGAGATCACTGAGATCGTCAGCGGTGCCAATTCACAGGAATAACATAACCTTTTGAAAGGAAAGACTAAAACTATGCAGAATATAGGAAAAATTGTACAGATCATTGGTGCCGTAGTCGACATCAGTTTTCCGAAGAACAGTCTGCCTCGTCTTCTTAACGCTATAGAGATCGACAACCATGGCACAAAGCTTACAGTCGAAGTTGCCCAGCACATAGGTGATGATGTTGTAAGATGTATCGCCATGAGTACAACTGACGGTCTTGTAAGAGGCATGGATGCCGTCGATACAGGCAGCCCGATCAAGGTGCCGGTAGGCCGTGAAACACTCGGAAGAATCTTCAATCTTCTCGGTGAACCGGTTGATGAAAAGGAAGCTCCTAAGACCGAGGAAAGATGGCCTATACACCGTGAGGCTCCAAGCTATGAAGAGCAGACAGCTGCTTCTGAAGTACTTGAAACAGGTATTAAGGTTATCGACCTTATCGCTCCTTACCTTAAGGGTGGTAAGATCGGACTTTTCGGCGGTGCCGGCGTTGGCAAGACAGTTCTTATCCAGGAACTTATCAACAACGTAGCAAACCAGCACGGCGGTATTTCAGTATTCACAGGTGTTGGTGAAAGAACACGTGAAGGTAACGACCTTTACAACGAAATGATGGAAAGCGGTGTTCTTGACAAGACCGTTCTTGTATACGGCCAGATGAACGAACCGCCGGGAGCAAGAATGAGAGTAGGCCTTTCAGGACTTACAATGGCTGAATACTTCAGAGATGTTGAAGGCCAGGACGTTCTTCTCTTTATAGATAACATTTTCAGATTCACACAGGCCGGTTCCGAGGTTTCAGCTCTTCTCGGACGTATGCCTTCAGCCGTTGGCTATCAGCCGACACTGGCTACTGAGATGGGTGCCCTTCAGGAAAGAATTACTTCAACAAACAAGGGTTCCATCACATCAGTTCAGGCTGTATACGTTCCTGCCGATGACCTTACTGACCCGGCTCCTGCTACAACATTCGCACATCTTGATGCAACAACAGTTCTTTCAAGACAGATCGCATCACTCGGTATCTATCCGGCTGTTGACCCTCTTGAAAGTACATCAAGAATCTTAAGCCCTGAGGTAGTAGGCGAAGAACACTATCAGGTAGCAAGAAGCGTACAGAGTATTCTTCAGCGTTACCGTGAACTCCAGGATATCATCGCTATCATGGGTATGGATGAACTTTCTGACGAAGACAAGCTCATCGTAAACCGTGCAAGAAAGATCCAGCGTTTCCTTTCACAGCCGTTCTCAGTTGCTGAACAGTTCACAGGTATGAAGGGTACATATGTACCGATCAGAGAAACCATCAGAGGATTCAAGGAGATCATTGAAGGACTTCATGACGATCTTCCTGAATCAGCATTTCTCTTCGTCGGAACCATCGACGAAGCAATAGAAAAGGCTAAGGCTTCAAAGGGTGATGAATAATGGCTTCATTCAGACTCCAGATAATTACCCCGGACAGGATCTTCTACGATGATGAAGCTGAACGTCTTATAGTAAGGACTACCGACGGTGAAATGGGTGTGCTCGCAAGACACGAAAACTTTGCAGGTGCGCTCCCTTCAGGTCCTGTAAGGATCATGAAGGACGGAAAATACCGTGTGGCAGCTCTTTCATCCGGAGTGCTCAAGGTGTCTGCTGAGAAGACCACTATAATCGCCGAGGCGGTTGAGTGGGCTGACGAGATCGACATCGAGTGGGCAAACCGTTCTGCCGAGGAAGCACGTGAGAAAATACAGAAGAAGGAAAGCGATAAAGAGCTGCTCTACGCAGAGCTTAAACTCAAAAGAGCCCTTAACCGTATCAACGTGCATTCGGGTAATTACAAATAAAAACAGCGTAAAGCGCATGTCAGTTCATCTGATATGCGCTTATTTGTTACTATAGCTAAATTACGACATAGTTAAGATAAGCTATTAGTGCAGTATGTCGATTGACTATATAATGTATGTGTGATAAAATGGATAAAGACAATAAAGAGTCCGGTGAGCAAAATCGTCATTTTGTATGAACGAATGTGACACATCCGGTTAATACAGGATAAGGTCCGGTATCTGACAATGAAGCAGAGCCCTGATGAACGGAAAATAAAGTTTCCGGCATTAAGAACTGCGGAACCTCAGGTATCGGTAAAATTTGTTTAATAACGGTTTTATCTATATTCATGCAAAGAGCGTGGCGAGTTGTTCGGCTTCTTTAAATAAAGAGGGGCCGGGTTTTGAATTGGCTGAAGACAATGTATTAAGACATTAAGTCTTAAGCGAATTTACAGGAGGTTATATAACATGGTAGAATTTGAACAGTGGAGTGGCTTCAAGGGTAACAAGTGGAAGCAGGAAATCAACGTTCGCGACTTTATCCAGAAGAACTACACACCATATGACGGCGATGAATCATTCCTTGCTGGTACAACAGAAGCTACAGACAAGCTCTGGGGAAGACTCCAGGAACTCTACAAGGAACAGAGAGCTAAGGGCGGCGTTCTTGACTGCGAAACAGAAATCGTTTCAAGCCTTACAGCTTACGGCCCTGGCTATATAGACGAATCACTCAAGGATCTTGAAAAGATCGTAGGTCTCCAGACAGACAAGCCTCTCAAGAGAGCTTTCATGCCTTTCGGTGGTATCAAGATGGCTCAGCAGGCTGCTGAAAGCTACGGATACAAGGTAAATGAAAAGTACGATCAGATCTTTAACGAATATCACAAGACACACAACCAGGGTGTATTCGATGCATACACACCTGAAATCCGTGCTGCCCGTAAGAGCCACGTTATCACAGGTCTTCCGGATACATACGGCCGTGGCCGTATCGTAGGCGACTACAGAAGAGTTGCTCTTTACGGTATCGACTTCCTCATCAAGGAAAAGGAAAACGACAAGGCTAACACAGGCGACGGAACAATGACAGATGACGTTATCCGTCTCAGAGAAGAACTCTC
Source organism: Oscillospiraceae bacterium (assembly GCA_045220685.1). Classification (GTDB taxonomy): domain Bacteria; phylum Bacillota; class Clostridia; order Oscillospirales; family Ruminococcaceae; genus HUN007. Next base: position 7,828 of record JBGUVZ010000089.1, read on the forward strand.
AGACCAGATCAAGGCTCTCCAGGGCATGAAGAAGATGGCTGAGATCTACGGTTACGATATCTCACAGCCAGCTAAGAACGCTAAGGAAGCTGTTCAGTGGCTCTACTTCGGCTACCTCGCAGCTATCAAGACACAGAACGGTGCAGCTATGTCAGTAGGCCGTGTATCAACATTCCTCGACATCTACATCCAGCGTGACCTCGAAGCAGGTACAATCACAGAAAAGGAAGCTCAGGAACTTATCGACCACATGACAATGAAGTTCAGAATGGTTAAGTTCGCAAGAATTCCTTCATACAACGAACTCTTCTCAGGTGACCCGGTTTGGGCTACACTCGAAGTTGGCGGTATCGGTGTTGACGGTCGTCACATGGTAACAAAGAACGACTTCCGTTTCCTCCACACACTCGAAAACATGGGACCTTCACCAGAACCGAACCTCACAGTTCTCTACTCTAAGAACCTCCCTGAAACATTCAAGAAGTACGCATCACACATCTCAATCACAACATCTTCTATCCAGTACGAAAATGATGATGTTATGAAGCCGGTTTGGGGCGACGATTACTCAATCTGCTGCTGCGTATCAGCTACACAGACAGGTAAGGAAATGCAGTTCTTCGGCGCAAGAGCTAACCTCGCTAAGTGCCTCCTTTACGCTATCAACGGCGGTGTTGATGAAAAGTCATTCGCACAGGTAGGCCCTCAGTACCAGCCAATCACTTCTGAATACCTCGACTACGATGAAGTTATGAAGAAGTACCTCGTAATGATGGACTGGCTCGCTGGACTCTATGTAAATACACTCAACCTCATCCAGTACATGCACGACAAGTACTACTATGAAGCAGCTGAAATGGCTCTTATCGATACAGACGTAAGAAGAACATTTGCTACAGGTATCGCAGGCTTCTCACACGTAATCGACTCACTCTCAGCTATCAAGTATGCTAAGGTTAAGACAATTCGTAACGAAGACGGCATCGTTGTTGACTTCGATATCGAAGGCGACTTCCCTAAGTATGGTAACGATGATGACAGAGCTGACCAGATCGGTGTAGACCTCCTCAAGACATTCATCGCAATGATCAAGAAGAGACACACATACAGAGATTCTGAACCAACAACATCTATCCTTACAATCACATCTAACGTTGTTTACGGTAAGGCTACAGGTGCTCTTCCTGACGGACGTAAGGCAGGCGAACCATTCGCTCCAGGTGCTTCACCAAGCTACGGTGCAGAACAGAACGGTCTCCTTTCATCACTCAACTCAGTTGCTAAGATCCCTTATGAATGGGCTCTCGACGGTATTTCAAATACTCAGACAATCAACCCAGACGCTCTTGGCCACGATGAAGCTGAAAGAGTTAACAACCTCGTTAATACTCTTGACGGTTACTTCACACAGGGTGCTCACCACCTCAACGTAAACGTATTTGGTACAGAAAAGCTCCTCGATGCTATGGAACATCCGGAGAAGGAAGAATACGCAAACTTCACAATCCGTGTATCAGGCTACGCTGTAAGATTTATCGACCTTACAAAGGAACAGCAGCTTGACGTTATCAAGAGAACATGCCACAAGTCATTATAATCTGATAACCTAAAGTACGCGTTATAAAGTTATAAATTACGCCTCGCAGATCAAAAGTCTGCGAGGCGTTTTTATGTTAGTAAAGGTACAGCCACCTCACTGAGGTGGCTGTGCTGCTGATAGTGTGCCGTCGGCGCACATTTTTATTTGCTCTGAAGATCATGTTTCTTTCGAAAATGTCGGTAAGCCAGATATGAAACTATCGAATCAAATGCATTTCCAAAACCAAACATAAGAGCTATGCCGATAAGTGTTGGCGCCCATATACCACACAGATAAAGTATGAAGAATATTCCGTAGTAAACTGAGTTAGTAACTACAGACTCGAAGAGCATGTATTCTGTTTTTCCTCTTCCGTAAAATGTTGCATCGAAAACATTCTGAAAAGCATACAGTACATAGAAAATGAAAAGTACCATTACAAGTTTAAAAAGCTTATCAACGTCAGTATATCCAAGAATGTGTGACATGAATGGTTTGTATAGTGGAATAAGGATGATCCATAGTAAGCAGGTTATAGTGGTGATAGTGAAATATCCGGGAGTGTTTTCTTTTACTGCTTTTTCATCCTTAGCGGTTTCCTGCTTTATAAGTTCTCCAAGCTGAATTACGGGCAGGAGCATCCAGCCCCAGATGAAGTTGTTAGCTACCCAGTAGGTACCCTGTTCACCGACCATATTCACCATTCGTGAAACCATGAGCATGTAGGCAATATTTCGTACAAACGATTCAAGTCCGGAAATGCTGCCGATTTTAATGAAATTTTTCATCCACTTAAATGAGCATTTCTTTTTGCTGAAAACTGAATATCCGTATTTATTAATCAGAAATGCGGATACTAAAAACAGGATCAGATTTGAAATAATATTTGATATTCCTATTCCGTTTACTCCGCAGTTCAGTGAAAACGGAAGAGAAGAAACAAGTAATGAATCAAGAACAAGACTTAGCAGAAGTTTAACAGCTGTGATAATATAAACGGAACGTTCTTTTCCTATGGTGATAAGTGCAACGCAGATGAAGCTATAGAGTATTCCGAAAATGTTTGCTATACATTCAATTCTGATATAGTCAGCTGATTCTTTAAGAATATCGGGTGAAACAGCCATGAAATTAAGGAGCGGATTGATGAATGCAATTACGATAGCTGAGCAGACTGTATAAATACTAGCGGAAAGAACGAGTCCACTTCGTAGTCTTCCGGAATATTCATCTTTATCAGAGACGACTTGTCCCATGAAAAAGTAAAGCGGAAGAATAATAGCTTCATTTATTACTTCGTAAATGAGATTTACCCATGAAAGTTGTCCGGCGATAGAGTACGACCATTCGCCCGGAAGCTGCCCCAGAAAATATGTTCGTACAGTAGTATAGATGGTAGGGCACAGCCCCATTACCAGTAATGCTAAGAATAGTTTAAGATTAATTGATTTTAGTGAATTTACTACTTTGGTGTACATTGTTTTTCCTCCCAATAATCCATGATTTATATTTCTATTATGCATCAAAAG
>JBGUVZ010000090.1:0-9789 GCA_045220685.1 Oscillospiraceae bacterium
TCATCAATAAAACTTATAACCTCTTTAAAGCAGGAAGTTTCGTTTTAAAATTTCCTGCTTTAGTTTTATATCAAAGTATAGTGACAGGAATACGTGATCTGCGTTAGAGAATCATGCAGATAATACAGAGTTTTCTGTTATGAAAAACCAAGCCATTTCAAAAAACGATGAAAGGATATTTACAATGAATACAATCGGAATAATCGGCGCTATGCCGTCAGAACTTGCAGATATAAGAAACACACTTAAAGATGCGGAAGTAAAGCATATTTCAGGATTTGATTTCTATATCAATGAAGTTGCAGGAAAGAAAGTTATCAATGCATGCTGCGGTATAGCAAAGGTAAATGCAGCTCTCTGTGCGCAGGTGCTTATCGATAACTTCAAGCCTGACGCAGTTATCAACGCAGGTATTGCCGGCGGTATGGACAGCAGCATCAAGGTTTGCGATATCGTTGTTTCAAACGAAGTTCTTCCTCATGACCTTGACCTTCATTTCCTTAAGGATTATCCGCCTTACTGCGGTATTTTCAAGGCTGATAAAAACCTTATTGATACGGCTGTGAATATCTGCACAAAGCAGGGCGTAAAGAGCTTTGTCGGCAGAATAGTTTCAGGTGAGGCATTTATCACCGATACAGCTGTAAAGAACGGTATCAAGGATAAGTTTGATCCGTTTGCTGTTGATATGGAAAGTGCTGCAGTCGGCCACTGTGCATATTTAAACGAAGTGCCTTTCGTAAGTGTAAGATGCATTTCAGACAATGCTGATGACGAAGGTGCAATGTCATTTGATGAATTTGAAAAGATAGCAGCAAGAAGAGTTGCAGATGTAGTGCTCGAAATGGTTGAAGTACTCTGATCACTGCGGAGGAGAAAATATGAAAAGCGGAATAATTAAAAAAACAACTTCATATATCATGGGTATCCCTATGAATGAAGCGGATATAGATACACCTGAGCTTGTTTATAACAGAATAAAAGCATCAGACGAATTTGAACTCAAGGAAATAAGTTTTGATGACAAAAACATCTGCCCTATGGTCACTGTAGGCTATAAGGATATGGAGTTTATTGTTGATCTTAAAATTGAACCGGTAAGTGCGATCTCACCGGACTTTATGTTCAGCCATCCTGTTCCGGATGAATGCTTAAAGCAGATAAAGCAGGCTAATAACGGTCTGACAGTATCGATCACATTTAACGATGATATTCTTGCGTCACATCACTTCCAGCTCAAGCTACTTAACTGTATAATACCTGAGCTTGCTGCTGTTGTGGATTTCAATGTAAGAAGGATCTTCTCACCATTATGGCTTAAGCAGGTCGCAGCATCTGCAGTTGCACCTGGTCCGGCATATATCTATTCAATTAATATTGCTGCCGACAGGGAAAACTCATCTGAGGAATCAGAAAGAGCCTGGGTATTCACACAGGGTCTTAATCGCTGCGGATTCATGGAACTTGAAGTTATCAATGCTGAAGCAAAGAATATAGATTTCTATGCTACTTCAATCAGTATTGCTGCAAACAAGGCTATTTCGGAAAGAACATTTCCGGGAGAAATGGAACCATTCGATGTTGCATCACTTGAAGAAGGAAAGAAGCTTACTGTTTCATGGCGTTTCTGGAAGGGTGAAATGGATGTATTCCCAGACGGTGTTCTTGGTGTCGGAAGCAGAAGACCAAAGGCACAGAACATGTTTAACGGTATTCTTTTCATCGCTCCTAATGACGGAAGTGACAAGAAGCTTGTACGTGCCAATGAAGTAAAGCCTTTCTCACTTGAAAAGGCAGTTATCGAATATTCACCTGAAGAATCAGAACGTATTGCGGCACTTGCAAAGGAAACACTCCCTCATTTCGTAAAGGGATTTGCAGTTCCGAATGCAAAGGGTATCGTAAAGATAAGAATGACAGCTCCTGAAGAAAGCGAAAAGGATATCGAATATGTCTGGGCAGAAGTTGACAGCATAGACGGTGAAACAGTTTACTGCACAGCTGTTCACGACGCACTTTTCTCGGAAGAGATCAAGGCAAATGAAAAATTCCAGGTTAATGTCAGCGAAATAGCTGACTGGCTCCTTAATATAAGAGGCAGCAGAGTTGCTCCGGACAACGCTTTTCTTGTAAAACTTAATTAAATCTTACATCTGCTATTGAATTTTATTTTAGTTAATGTTAAAATAATATATATGGCTAAATTATGATTTCGAGGGAAGTGAAGAAAATTGAAACCGAAAATGGATTCGATCACTAAAGCAGCATCAATTATCATCGCGCTCGGGGCAGATGTTTCATCGGAAATATTCAAATATCTGCGTGATGATGAAATAGAAGAACTCTCTATCCAGATATCCAAAATGGATTCAATTACTCCGCAGCAGTCGCAGGAGATAATGAACGAATTCTATGAGCAGTGCGTTCAGCAGAAGGTAATCGCCGAGGGCGGTGAATCATACGCGAAGGATGTTCTTCTCAAGGCTTTCGGTAAGGAAAGAGCCGGAGAAGTTATGGAGAGGATCAACAAGAACGGCCGTCAGGTCGCATTCGAGTTTCTCAAGAAAGTTGATTACAAGACAATTCTCATGATGATCCAGAACGAACATCCGCAGACAATTGCTCTTGTACTCTCATATACAGCACCGGAAGTAGCTTCAAAGATACTTGCGGAACTGCCTCCGAACCTTCAGGTAAGTGTATTCCAGCGTATTGCCAACCTTGACCGTACTTCACCGGAAGTTATCAAGGTAGTTGAAAATATCATGCTCAAGAAGCTGGGTTCAATGGCATCTGTGGATATGGCAGAGGTCGGCGGTATCAAGTACCTTGCCGAGGTAATGAACAACGTCGATATGAAGACGGAAAAATACATCTTCGACGAGATCAGCGGTACAACTCCGGAACTTGTCGAGGAGATCAGAAAGAGAATGTTCGTATTCGAAGATATCACACGTCTCGACAACATGGAAATCCAGGCCTTCATCAGAGAATGCGACACAAAGGATCTTACAATCGCTCTCAAGACTGCATCACAGGAGATTTCCGATGCTATCTTCGGAAACATGTCACAGCGTCAGCAGGAAACTATCAAGACCGATATGCAGTTCCTGCATAATATTCGTATGAGTGACGTTGAAGAAGCTCAGCAGAGGATCATTGCAGTTATCAGAAGACTCGAGGAACAGGGCACAATCGTCATCTCCAAGGGCGAAAAGGATGCTATTATCGAGTGATGAGCTGAATCTTTTATTAAAAAATATGCATATGAAAACCGCCGTTTATCGTAATGATCTAACCGGCGGTTGTTGTATTTATTCCATTACTCTGACGCTGCTTATTAACCAGTTTTCGTAGTTTTCATCCTCTACAACCTCGATACCAATAAGCTGGTTTCCCCCGTAGCTTGAGTCTGTTACAGTAACGAGGTAACCGTGTGCAGTTTTTTCTGCAACTTGCATATCGTCTGTAACAAAGCTGTATATGCCGCCTATAGGTCTGTAAAGTACATACAGGTCACCGTCAATTTCGATGTAGTTTGTATTTTCACCGTCGATTATATATGAGCAGGTATCAGCAATAAAATCAGGTGTTGCAGCTCTTTGAAGGAAGCTTCTGATTTCATCTATGCTGCTGAATTCGCCGTCGGTTACCTTATAGTAAGTTGTATATTCGTCAGGGCAGAATGCTTCGTTTTCATCGTACGTTACAACAGCAGGTGACATACACATGAGATAGTCCAGCATCTGAAGATTGTCAACAATCACTTTGCATTCAGCAAGTGTAGGTGCATAGTACATGATATCGCATTTCTGATCCTGCATTGCATCTGACATACTGTTTTCGTTATTATTGCTGTTGTTTTCATTTTTAGTATTGTCGTTTGTTTTGTTTTCTGCAGGCTTGTTATCTGAGCCTGAATCTGCTTTTGCAGAAGCGGAATTGCCGCTTTCAGTTTTTACTGACTTGTTATCATCGGCTTTTTCTGTTTTTTTATCGTCAGTCTTCTTAACTTCTGATTCTTTTTCCACTGCCTTAGCATCTGTTTTCTCTTCAGCTTTTTTCTGGACTTCTGTAGTTTCCGCCGGCATTTCTTCAGCCGCGGCAGTAGTCACAGCTGCGGTTGTTTCTGCTACGGATGTATTTGTCTGCGGGATATTTGTGTTCTCCTCTATCGCTCCGCATCCTGCCATTGTGAATAAAGCTGTAAGTGCTGCAATTAAGATAACTGATTTTTTCATAACGATTTCTCCTTTATTGTGTAAATGAATTTGATTTTGTACTTGTATCCTCTTTGCTTTGATGATATTATTATAACAGATGAAAAATAATATGCTTTGATAATTACGAAATTGTAATTGGATATTTATTTCTGAAATCACTTGACATTCAACTCAAAACCGATTATAATAAACACATAGCAAATGCGATGAAGGGAAACAAAACCTTTGAAGTCTTTACAGAGAGCTGCCGTTTGGTGCGAGGCAGTGAGACGATACTGGTCATAGCTCATCCCTGAGCAGCCTGCTGAAAGTTTTTACGATTAAGCAAGGACGGGATCTCCCGTTACAGAGAGACGTATTGAATGATGCGGATGAGTGGGTGTGCATATACGCATACCAAAAAGAGTGGTACCACGGAGAATAATTACTTCGTCTCTTTTATGTTTTTAAAAGAAACATAAAAGGGACGTTTTTGTTTATCCGGGATATTAGTGCAGATCCTTCGCCGGCAGGATCTGACCGCTACAGTGGAAAATCCATTCACCATCACTTCAGATTTCTGACAGTGATAAGTCATCTGCAAAAATTATTTTTTAACGAAAGGAATTTTTGCTATGAAAAATGCAGACAAGTACACCAGACAGTTTTTTGAAGCTCCGAAGACAAAGATGAAGTGGACAGAGAAGTCCTATATTGACAAGGCGCCGATGTGGTGCAGCGTTGACCTCCGTGACGGGAATCAGGCGCTCATCACTCCGATGAGCCTTGAGGAGAAGATAGAGTTTTATAAAATGCTCATCAAGATTGGCTTTAAGGAGATCGAAATTGGTTTTCCGGCTGCTTCTGAAACTGAGTATGAATTCTGCCGGACACTTATTGAAAACAATATGATACCGGATGATGTATCTATACAGGTACTTACTCAGTCACGTGAACACATAATTGCGAAAACTTTTGAAGCACTTAAGGGTGCGAAAAATGCTATAATCCATCTTTACAACTCAACCTCTGTTGCCCAGAGAGAACAGGTGTTCAAAAAGAGCAAAGAGGAAATAATCGATATCGCGGTCTCCGGCGCAAAGATGTGTAAGGAATACCGCAAAAAGACAGATGGAAATTTCAGATTTGAATATTCACCGGAAAGCTTTACCGGAACTGAACCTGAGTTTGCACTTGAGATATGCAATGCAGTTCTCGATGTATGGAAGCCGACGGCTGACGACAAGGTGATAATCAATCTTCCTGTGACGGTCTCACATTCAATGCCTCATGTCTATGCAAATCAGGTAGAGTACATGTGTGAAAACCTTAAATACCGTGAGAACGTTATCGTTTCTCTCCATCCGCACAACGACAGAGGATGTGCGGTAGCGGACACTGAAATGGGACTTCTTGCCGGAGCTGACCGTGTGGAAGGTACACTTTTCGGCAACGGGGAACGTACAGGCAATGTTGACATAATCACGCTTGCACTCAACATGTTCTCACAGGGCGTTGATCCGGAACTCGATTTTTCTGACATTCCTGAGATAACTGATGTTTACGAAAACGTCACAAGAATGAGAGTTTACGAACGTCAGCCGTACAGCGGCCAGCTCGTGTTTGCTGCATTCAGCGGTTCACATCAGGATGCGATCGCCAAGGGTATGAAGTGGCGTGAAAACAATGAATGTGACAGATGGAACGTTCCTTATCTCCCTATTGATCCTTCCGATGTTGGACGTACTTATGAGACCGACGTTATCAGAATCAACAGCCAGTCAGGCAAGGGCGGTATAGGATATCTCATGGAAACAAAATTCGGCATGAATATCCCGGTAAAGATGAGAGAGGAATTCGGCTACAAGGTGAAGAATATCTCCGATCACGCTCACAAGGAACTTCTTCCGGGCGATGTGTTCAGAATATTCACAGAAGAATATGTAAACATCAGCACGCCGGTCACCATCAACGAGATCCACTATGTTCAGCGTGACGGTATCGAGGCAAATATCACACTCGAATTTAACGGCAAGAAGGCGAGCATAACCAACAACGGTAACGGTCGTCTTGATGCTGTCAGCAATGCTCTTAAGTCCTATCTCGGACTCAAATATACGATAGAGACTTATACAGAACACGCTCTTGAAAGCAGTTCAGCTTCGAAGGCCGTTTCCTATGTGGCAATCAAGAATGAAGACGGAAGTATTACATGGGGAACAGGTATCGATACCGATATCATCATGTCTTCGGCGAAGGCACTTGTAAGCGCGGTAAATAAATCTATGAAAGAAAGCAGGGTGTAATTATGGGAATGACAATGACTCAGAAGATTCTGGCTGCTCATGCCGGACTTGACAAGGTTGAAAGCGGCGAACTTATCATGGTCTGTCTTGATCAGGTGCTCGGAAACGACATCACTTCTCCGGTTGCCATAAAGGAATTTAACAAGCTTGGAAAAACAGATGTGTTTGATAAGGACAAGGTAACAATGGTCATGGACCATTTCGCTCCGAACAAGGATATCAAGGCGGCTGAACAGTGTAAGATGTGCCGTGAATTCTGCGATGAAAAGTCAGTCACAAATTTCTTTGATGTCGGTCAGATGGGCATAGAACACGCTCTGCTTCCGGAAAAAGGTCTTGTTGTTGCAGGTGATGCAGTGATCGGTGCCGATTCACATACATGTACCTACGGCGCTCTCGGGGCATTCTCAACCGGTGTCGGTTCGACGGATATGGCATGCGGTATGGCAACAGGCAAGGCATGGTTCAAAGTGCCTGAAGCAATTAAATTCGTGCTTAAGGGAAGTTTCAGAAAGTACGTTTCCGGCAAGGATCTTATCCTTCACATAATCGGTATGATAGGCGTTGACGGTGCGCTTTACAAGTCTATGGAATTTACCGGTGAAGGTCTTAAAAGCTTAAGCATGGATGACAGACTCTGTATCGCAAACATGGCTATTGAAGCCGGTGCGAAGAACGGTATATTTGAAGTGGATGACATCACCCTTAAGTATATTGCGGAGCACAGTGACAGAAAACCGGTCATTTACAAAGCGGATGACGATGCAGTTTATGACAGAGTGATCGAGATAGATCTTTCTGAAGTGAAGTCAACTGTTGCTTTTCCTCATCTTCCGGAAAATGCGAGAACATTTGATGAAATTGGTGATGTGAGAATAGATCAGGTCGTTATCGGTTCATGTACAAACGGCAGACTTGAAGATCTTGCTGCAGCTGCTGAAATACTTAAGGGCAGAAAGGTGGCTACACATGTCAGAACGATCATCATTCCGGCAACCCAGAAAATCTATCTTGAAGCAATGGAAAAAGGATATCTGAAAATATTCATCGAAGCAGGTGCAGTCGTTTCAACTCCGACCTGCGGACCATGTCTCGGGGGTCCCATGGGTATTCTTGCTGAAGGCGCGCGGGCGGTTGGAACGACAAACAGAAACTTTGTCGGAAGAATGGGACATCCGGGTTCGGAAGTTTATCTTGCTTCTCCGGCTGTTGCGGCAGCGAGTGCAGTTTTAGGAAAGCTTGCTGATCCGGCAGTCGTAATGGCGTAATTAACGGAGGTATTGCTATGAAATACGAAGGCACAGTAATAAAGTACGGCGACAATGTTGACACAGATGTAATAATCCCGGCAAGATATCTCAATACAAGTGATAAAAAAGAACTTGCATCTCACTGCATGGAGGATCTGGATACCACATTTGTAAAAAGGGTAAAGACTGGCGATATCATGGTTGCAGGTCAGAATTTCGGATGCGGTTCATCAAGGGAACATGCTCCTATTGCGATAAAGGAGAGCGGAATATCAATCGTTATCGCAAAGAGTTTTGCACGTATCTTTTACAGAAACGCCATCAATATCGGGCTCGGAATAGTTGAATGTTCTGAGGCAGCCGATGAGATATCGGAAGGCGATGAAGTTGTGGCAGACATGGATGCAGGTGTTATAACCAACAAAACAACAGGGAAGCAGTATAAGACAGCACCGTTTCCTGAATTCGTTCAGAAGATCATCGAAAACGGCGGACTTGTAAAGTCCATTGCTGACGGAATAATAAAATAGGAGGAAACCGTTTATGAAATACAGCGTAGCGTTACTGAAGGGCGACGGTATCGGTCCTGAGATAGTGGACAGTGCAGTGGAAGTGCTTAAGAAAGTCGGAACGAAGTTCGGCCATGAATTTGAGTTTACTTCTTATCTGATCGGCGGATGTGCCATCGACACAACAGGTGAGCCGCTTCCGGAAGAAACGGTAAAGGGATGCCTTGCAAGTGACAGCGTTCTGCTCGGAGCGGTAGGAGGTCCGAAGTGGGATAACCTTCCGGGAAACAAAAGACCTGAAAAGGCTCTGCTTGGTATCAGATCAGCACTTGGTCTGTTTACAAATCTTCGTCCGGCAAAACTGTATCCGGCACTTAAGGATGCATCACCGCTGAGAGCGGATATTGTTGCAGGTGGTTTTGACCTGATGATAGTCCGTGAGCTGACAGGCGGCATCTACTTTGGTGAACGCGGCAGACGCGAAGGAAAGTACGGCTCTGAGGCATTTGATACGGAAGCCTACAGCCGTATGGAAATTGAGCGTATCGGCAGGGTGGCTTTTGAAACAGCCATGAAGAGAAATAAGAAGCTTGTAAGCATCGACAAGGCGAACGTTCTCGAAACATCACGTCTGTGGCGTGAGATCATGCATGAAATGTCGAAGGAATATCCGGAGGTGGAGTACTCTGATATGCTCGTTGACAATGCGGCAATGCAGCTTGTCAGAAATCCGGGTCAGTTTGACGTGATAGTTACTTCAAATATGTTCGGCGACATCCTTTCCGATGAAGCTTCACAGATAACCGGTTCTATCGGTATGCTGGCATCCGCTTCCCTCGGCAGCACAAAGCGCGGCATGTACGAACCGATACACGGTTCCGCACCGGATATAGCAGGTCAGAACAAGGCTAATCCAATAGCGACAGTTCTTTCAGCTGCCATGATGCTGCGCTATTCATTCGATCTTGTCAAAGAAGCTGACTGCATTGAAAAGGCGGTGGATGCGGTTCTTGAAAAAGGTTTCAGAACAGCTGATCTTCTCGGTACATCAGGCGAAAATGCACTCAGCTGTACTGAGATGACTGAGAAAATACTTGAAAACATTAAGTGAACGATGAATTGTTTAGAGATCATAGTGGGGAACTTGGGGAATTTCCGTAAATTTCCCGTCATATACTAAAAAGACAGCATATCCGGCTCACGCAAATACGTGACGGATATGCTGTTTGCTGTTTATGATATTCTTTTTCGTATGTGGCGGTGAAGTATCAGAATTTTTCAACCGTAATGATCTTGTTTCCTTTACGGGTAGTTCCGCTGATTCCTTTGAATATGAATTTTCCGAAACCTCGGACTGATATCTTGTCGTCTTCCTTGAGAAGATAACTGCTGTTTTCATTAAGACGGCCGTTTACGAAGATCTTTTTTTCACGGAAAAGTTCTGAACAATTGCTTCTCGAAAGGTGGAAAACCTTTGAGATAACTCCGTCGATACGTTCCGAAGCGGCCTGTATTTCAAGAG
>JBGUVZ010000091.1:0-3594 GCA_045220685.1 Oscillospiraceae bacterium
AACCTCATCGCAGGCAAGCTGATATTTTCCATCACTGTAACACGGAAAACCTGATCTGTACACAGGTACTCTGCATTTTTTTACGATCTCCTCTTGGCCATACGGTTTAACTTCACCCAGACCATCTACGAACCTGCTAATGATATTGTACTGGTGTTTGGTTAATTCTGCACCTACATCGGCTCTAAAAGGCTCACTGAAATTTATGATCAACTGAGGAAAGTATTCTTCACCGTTCAGATAATAAAAAACATAATCTTCCACAGGAGCAAATTCATTGCAGTAATCAACAACCTCTTTCGGATCTGTTTCCCGCTCCCTGTACCAAAGTTTTGCTGTAACATGGTCCATTTCCCAGCCGCATTTAATGAAATACCATATTTCATTTATTTCACTGACAGCGGGACACTTTGAAATAAGGGCCTCAGCCTTGGCACTGGAACCGTCACTTAAGAGTACATACTCCCCGTCTCTCTTTTCAATTCTGGCATTATCTAATCTGAGCTTTTCAAGTTTTGCATTCAGTTCATCGACCGGCAGTTCCTTTCCATCATAAGTTTTTATCTCACAATATGCAAGGTCTCTGCGCAGATTACAAGTCTGGAGTTTATCGTTTATATAAACATCACCACCGTATCCCTTAGGATTACTGCCGTCTCCTTCAGGATCAAGCTTCTTAAAAACTTCGTCCAATACCGTACTGAATTCCAGCGATCCGTCATAAATATCATCTTCGCTCTGTCCGGCAGTCTGAACATCTGTCGTTTCCTCCGCATAAACCACCGGAAATGCAAATGATGACATCATTGTTACTGCCATGATACCTGCCATGAATTTTTTTAAATAACTGTTTTTCATGATATTTTTCCCTTCTTCTTTTCCCGTCCGATAAATTTCGGAATCATTATTCGTTACATTTTCAAAGGCAAAATACTGCCCTCTGATTAACATGACGCTTTTTACACATGAAATGTTACACTTTTTTCAAAAAATATTTCACTTGATTTCATTATTATATACCAATAGCAGGATTACGTCAACTCTGATGATTGCTGTTTTCACTTGAACTTATGGTATTATTATGGTATAATTCAAAGATGAAAAACACTTTCTGCACTAAAACAAATGAGGTAACTTAAGGAATGAAACAGCCGCCGTTTACAATAACAAACAGAATAATAGATCAGATATCGGAGATCTCTTCACTTACCGGACGGATCACTGAAAGAAATATGCTGAACAAAAGTCCTGAACTAAGGAGAATAAACCGAATAAAGACAATTCAGGGTTCTCTGGCTATCGAACAGAACACACTGTCTGTTGAACAGGTCACAGCAATCATAAACGGAAAACACGTACTTGCACCTCCGGAAGATATAAAGGAGGTACAAAACGCCTATGAGATATATGAACATCTTGACATACTCGATCCGTGCAGCGCCGATGATCTTCTTAAAGCACATTCGGTAATGCTCGGAGAACTTTCTGATGAAGCAGGAAACTACCGCAGCCGTCCTGTCGGTGTCGTCGACAGCAAAACAGGTGAAATAATACACTTCGGAACACTACCGCAGTACGTCCCTGAACTCATGGACAAGCTGCTTTCCTGGCTTGCAGAAACAGACGTTCATCCGCTGATCAAAGCAAGCGTGTTTCACTATGAATTTGAACTGATACACCCGTTTATTGACGGAAACGGACGAATGGGGCGCTTATGGCACACTCTCATTCTTTCAAAATGGAATCCTTTATTTGCCTGGCTTCCTGTAGAATCAATGATAAGCAGAAACCAGCAGGATTATTACAGCGTAATAAACTACTGTAACAACGCATGTGAATCGACCGGATTCATCGAATTCATGCTCGATATTATCATTTCAGCACTTAACGAAGCTATAGAAACACTCTGACAAAAGGATGCGCCTGCGGCGCAGTTATAAAACGAGCTGCCTCAAAAAAGGCAGCTCGTTTTTTCCATATCAGTCTTCAGCCGGCACAGAGAAGTCTACCTTTTATTTCTGTCCGGCATCATATACACCAGGACGCCTTTTACTATCAGCAATAAAAACATCACAGTGACCGCATATGGCAGCCTTGCGGCTGTGAGGAACAGTACCGAAACTATGCTTAAAACAAATGAAATGACCGTCAGTGTATTCCGTCCCTTTTCGATATGTCTGCGGTTGAATATCAGTTTTGTCACACCGACAGCTATCATCAGAACGAATAAAGCTAAACAGATACATGCCGGAGTAAAAGACTTCTGTGCAAATTCAAACAGACTGACCGCTGAAAAACTCCCGCTCACTTTTTCAGGATAGAGGGGCAGAAGTATCATCAGTACGCACATTATATCCGTACATCCTGCAAGCATATCAAGCAGCTCGCTGATATTTTTGCGGTTCTCATCCTGCGCGGCGGTTATCAGCTCATCTGATGACAGCAGTTCATCTATTGAAACCGAGAAGAATTTTGAAATCTCCTTTAAGGAATCAATGTTCGGGTATCCCCTGCCGGATTCCCATTTGGAGATTGCCGTTCTGGATACAAACAGTTTCGCGGCAAGTTCCTCCTGTGTCAGACCGTGCTGTTTCCTTAAGTTCTGTAATTTTTCGCTGAAATCCATTTGTTTTCCTCCATCATATCGACAGCACCGTGATAGATAAGATAAAGTCCCGCACTTAACAGCAGCGCACCGATAATATCCGTCAGCCAGTGTACACCGGCCACCGTTCGTCCGATCACCATAAGCGCTGTAAAAGCGACCGTAAATCCGTACAGAGCGTATCTCAAAGCAGTATTTTTCATCCTGCGGCGCACCTGAAATGCAAGTGTCGGCATTACGCTGACCACAAGAAGCGTGGT
Organism: Oscillospiraceae bacterium; assembly: GCA_045220685.1. Taxonomy (GTDB): domain Bacteria; phylum Bacillota; class Clostridia; order Oscillospirales; family Ruminococcaceae; genus HUN007. Next base: position 2,866 of record JBGUVZ010000091.1, read on the forward strand.
GGATGACGGATAAGATGCTTCCATACGCCCTTCGATAAGCACCGGACGGTAATTGATCGGTATCATCTCAAATATAAGATATCCAGCGATCACAAGCATATAGTATACGCCAAGAAGCAGGATATCGCTGTCTACTTTAAAAAGATTTTTTCTTTTTACAAGCTGGATAAATCCCATCACACCGAACACCATACAGATCGCGATTGGAACCAGTCCAAGCCAGTCCGTTACAGTGTAGATGTTCATATGCACTCCCGTCATTCTGTGAAATGCAAGATTCACTGCAGCAAACCCAATATTGGTTCCGTTCTGACCAGCTGGCCTTACATCCACATTCTGTATAAGCATCGTCCATATAACAAACGCCGCCGTCATAAGAAATCCTGCGATAAGTAATTTTCTTCCGTTCTTTTTCATAATTCATTCTGTATCCTTTCTGTTATTGCCTTCCGGCTGATTTAAGAATAATACAGAACTGGTAAACAGTAAAGAACTGCATCGTCACATCGGTGACACGGAGCGTGTCACCGCGTAAATACGGCGTTTGTGGCTTATATATAAAGGTGGCGCCTGCGGCGCGGTCATAAAACGAGCTGCCTCGAAAAAGGCAGCTCGTTTTTTCAATAGCAGTCTTCAGCCGGCACGGGTGAAGACTACATTTTAATTGCTAAGTGTTTCGATCTTTCTGGACAGGAACTGTCTGAGCTTTGCAAGATCCGCTATTGTCAG
>JBGUVZ010000092.1:0-3214 GCA_045220685.1 Oscillospiraceae bacterium
AACGGTTTGACATAGGCAGTAAGCTTAAGAGCAGGAAAACAGCAATTATAACAGCTGCTGCTTTTTTATAAAAGCTGTCATGAATAACAGATTTCAAATCTATCTCAAATGACTTATTATTAAAAAGAATAAAAAATATCAAGAACTGCAAAACACATACAAAGCCGCTGTAATTTATAATTTCAAACATGATCGCTAACGGTGAATTTGTTTTCACACAAAGCTTTAGGAAGCCTACTCTTAAAATATAAACAACAGCAAGTGCAAGAAAACATGTAACAAAATCTCTTACGGTAACTTTGGTTTTTGATTTTTGGTATGTATTTTTCATATAAATATTTTCCCTGATTTCGTTTGATGTATATCCATCATTTCATCAAAAGCTCATGCTTCATAGTGCAAAGGTCAGCAATATTGAGTTTGCCGTCTTCCTTAAGATCGCCGGCTTTCGGGTCCGGAAGATCTGTTTCAGTACCGAGTAGCCATTTCTGAAGGAGCAGAATGTCGGCAGCGTCGAATTTACCGTTAAGGTCGATATCTCCGCGCAGCGATGTTTCCGGTTCTTCAGATCCGGTATATGTGATGACTGGTTCAGCTGCTTTCTGGAAATAGAATTCACAGTAATCGAATGCTCCTTTGAAATATTTATCATCCGGACCTTTTCCGAGATAAGCGACATCGTTTTCCGTGGCACTAAGTACGTTGACCGGAGTAAGAGTGATCTCTCCGGAAGCTACCGTTTTGCCGTTTAGAAGTAATTCTCCTCTGCCGTCGATAAGTCTAACCGTTATCTTGTTCCATACATTTTTCGGAAGAGGCGATGTCATGGCCAGCTTCTGCTCTGTAACGCCATCCGTGATGATAAATTCAGCATTACCGCTCTCTCCTTCTGCGATAAGACGCATGTTTGCTTTATCGTCTCCGGCAAAGAAGATATCACCGCTTCCGCCTTTCCAGAGTGCTGCGGCACTCAACTGGAAATTATGACTGCGGAAAGAAGACGGATCTATTTCCACATAAGATCCATTACCATCAAGCGAAATCACGCCCTTTGCAGATGTTCTTTCTTTTTCCCACTTTGCTCCGCCTTTAAGAAGAGCATCCGTAGCAGCAAAACGATCATTCGCCCATACACTGCACTGTTTATTGAAATCATATGCCGAGAGCATTCCGTTTGTGAACGAAGGATTTGATTCATCAAGCCAGCCAAAACCAACACCGTAAGATAGTTTTTCTTCATTTGCATAGTCACCGTCAAGAATGATCTGTCCTGAATAGTCTCCGGCACCATATGCATATGTCATGCCTTTGGCGACTGCATTTTCAGAAAGTGTTACTCCGTCCGTTACAAACGCCTTCTGAAAAACCTTAGCATTGTCCTTAAGCGTAACTCCGCCGGATACAACAGCACCGTCACCTACCTGAACATTATCAGACAGAGTTACCTTTCCCATCTGCCAATGATTGTTAATATATATCCAGCCTCCGCCGTCAACAACTGCATGACCGCTTATTACAACATTATCTGAAGCTGTCACATCTCCGTTTACCACAGCCTTGTCCTCGACACGAACATTTCCTTTAAGAACAGCATTACCGAGAACCATAGCTTCCGGACCGACATATACTGACGAGTCTACCTTAGCTGTCGAAGCTACAAATCCGCCGCCGTTAGGATGTTTGTTTCCTCTCTTCCCTTCTGATGAATATCCGCCGCTCTGCTGCACAGATGCTCCGTCAAATTTTATCTCATAAGGATAGCGTCTGCGTTCATCTCCATCTTTATATGATGAATCCTTTTCCTTGTGGAAGGCATTTTCACGGACAAATTTCTGCGGCGCACCTGCTACGGTCATATATGCGGAAACAGCATTTTTCGCTGAGATCGTCATAGTTTCTCCGTCAGTAAAAAGATCGGAATAGGATGCGTTTCCTTTTGCATCTACAGTTACAAGACATGCCTGCCATCCGGCATTGGTATCGTCAGAAAGGCCGGATAACTCTGCTGTTATCGTATCTCCTGTTATGGTAAGCGGAATAATGTTTATACCGCCCTGCATAGGCGCATCTTCTTCAGGAACACAATATGTTCCGTTATCTGTTGGCTCCGGTATTGTATGATACAGATTCCAGTAATACGGAGTCTGTGTCATGATAGTCTGAAAACGGGACTGGTAGGCATCTTTCATTCCGAAATCAAAAGTCGCCATATGCTTTGCGTAATGTCCGAGAACAAGATGAGCGTCAACACCGAGAATACGTGTGATCATGTCAAGCGGATATTCATCAGGTTCTGATTCTGACAAAAGCCGATGAACAGCATCCAGACCAAGTCCGGGAAGGTTATCCGGATTATATGAAAGATAAAGAAGAAACGGGAATGTTTCATAATAATTTCGTCCGTGAGGCAGAGCAAGACTCAGGTTACGCAGATATGGATCAAAATTTCCCGTTTTGACATCCGACGGATTATAGGAACTCCCTAGATACATTTCACGGAACCAGTTAGCTACAGGCTCCCACCACGCACCGCTTATCTCCTGATCTACCCAGTTTTTCTGCTGATGATGCACAACGTGTCCGAATTCATGTGCAATGGTAAGATCATCGAGCATAGCATCAGGGCTGATTATCTCGATACCATATCCGTCCTCAGAACTCATGAAAGCCCATCCGTCCGGATATGCAGGAAGTCCGGTATTGGTAAGATAGATGTTGGTCTTGTACTCCTGCTTGCTCTTTCCGTAAATATCCACATTAAGTCCGGTCATTCCGAGATATTCAGTATAGCAGTGCCAGAGACGTTCATAGGCTTCAAGATTTCTCTTCAGAAATGCGTCATTAACCTGTCCGGTGGTATCGTTGTTACCGTAAAAGATCACAAAATGCTCGGATTCGACATAGTTTGCGGTTTTACAGTATCCCCATTTGTCTCTTATCAGCATTTCTTCCGCTGCATTTACCTGCGGGAACGCTGATATAGACGACATAGCTATCAGATATCCAGCTGCTGTTGCTGCTATTCGTTTTTTTACTGATCTGCCCATTTATAACACTCCTATAGATTCATAATGCCTCGGTTCGGTTTTGAGTATTGATTATTTATTTTATCATTGAGTTTATATAACTGCAACCGTTATTTTTAAGAATCAAATCCGTTATTCACAACATTATTGTACGCAATATTAGCCTGCTGACTAGCTTTTTTCTCACG